>DATNCB010000062.1:0-11168 GCA_035571715.1 Ramlibacter sp. | reverse complement strand
GCGCAAGCGCCTGGCCGATATCCTGCTGGCGATCCAGCAAATGGAAAAGAAGTACGCCCTGCGCTGCGCCAACGTGTTCCACGCGGGCGACGGCAACCTGCATCCGCTGATCCTGTTCGATGCCAACGACGCCGACCAGCTGCATCGCGCCGAGCTGTTCGGCGCCGAGATCCTGGAAACCAGCGTCGCGATGGGCGGCACCGTCACGGGCGAGCACGGCGTCGGGGTGGAAAAGCTCAACTCGATGTGCGTGCAGTTCAGCCGCGCCGAATGCGAGCAGATGTTCGGGGTCAAGCGCGCCTTCGACAGCAAGAGCCTGCTCAATCCGGGCAAGGTGATACCGACGCTGAATCGCTGCGCCGAATACGGAAAGATGCTGGTGCGCGGCGGCCGCCTCGCGCATCCGGACCTGCCGCGGTTCTGACGCCGGGCGGCTCGCGCCCGTCCTATGCGCCGCTCAGGGCCGGCACTGATTGTCCTGCCCGTTCGCTTTGGCGTCCTTCTTCGCCTGATCCTTCTTCTTGTCGGACTGCTTCTCTTCCTCCGTGAGCAGCAGCGTCACGAAAGTTTTCAGGGTGCTGGAGTCCAGTTCGGCCACCGCCTCCTGAACCACGGGCCGGTCTTCCGTCCGCAGTAGCTGGACGATTTTGTCAACGGTTGTCGTGGATGTGGGCGCAGCGGTTGGAGCTGGCGTTGGAGCTGGCGTGGGCGCCGGTGTCGGAGCCGGTGTGGGTGCCGGTGTAGGTGCCGGTGTCGGTGCCGGTGTCGGAGCCGGTGTGGGTGCCGGTGTCGGTGCCGGTGTCGGCGCCGGTGTGGGCGCTGGTGTCGGAGCTGGCGTTGGCGCCGGTGTCGGAGCCGGTGTGGGTGCGGGCGTCGGAGCCGGTGTCGGCGCGGGCGTGGGCGCCGGAGTCGGTGCGGGCGTGGGCGCCACGGTCGGCGGTGGCGATGTCGGTGGCGGTGAAGCTGCGCTCACCAGCATGCTGCCGCTAACGAAGCCGATGCTGTAGTTGGATGCCTGGAACCCTGCCGCGCCGACGGGCGCGCTGGGTGCAATCCCGTAAGTTCCCGAGGATGCGGCGGCGGGAGCGCCCGCGCTGGTCAGGGTGACGCTGGCTACGTTCTCGCCGCCGACGAGCCCGGCGGCCGAGAACTCCGTGCCGGTGAAGGTGAAAGTCGTGCCTTGAGGCTTCGTCTGATTCGATGCAGTGATGGTCAGGCTGGCGGGAGTGATATTGGCGCTCAATACCGTGGGTGCCGCCACGATATAGTTGCCCGCATCAGGCCCGCTGGGGCTGATTCCTGTCACCGTTACCGGCTTCGCAGTGCCGACGTTCTTGTCGGCAAAAGTGGCCAGGCCGCCGCCGAAGCCGCTGACACTGACAATATCGCTGCCCAAGACCCCGGTAAGCGTCGCGGTGCCACTTAGCGTGGCCGCCGTCGTGGCGTCGTATATCTTGTTGTTGGCGCTCAGCCCGGCAACCGTCAGACTGGCGGGCGTGATGTTGGCGCTCAGCGTGGTAGGCAAGAGCAGCGTGTAGTTGCCGGCATCCAGACCGCTGAGGCTCGTTCCGGCCAGCGTCACCGGCTTTGCCGTGCCCACGTTCTTGTCGGCAAAGGCGGCAACGCCGCCGCTGAAGCCCACACTGTCGCTGCCCAGGACCCCGGCCAGCGTGGCCGTGCCATTCAGCGTCGCCGCCGTGGTGGCGTCATACACCTTGTTGTTGGCGCTCAGCCCGGCCAGCGTCAGGCTGGCGGGCGTGATGTTGGCAGTCAGGCCGGAGGACGCCGCCAGGGTGTAGTTGCCGGCATCGGCACCTGCCAGCGTCACGCCGCTGATCCCGATGGGTTTGGCGGTGCCGACATTCTTATCGGCAAAGCTGCCCGTGGCAGCGCCGCTCAGACTCACCACGTCCGAGCCCAGCGGGAAAATAACCGCTGTGCCGCTCAGGCTGGCCGCGGTCGTGCTGTCGTAAACCTTGTTGCTTGCCCCAATGCCGCCCACTGTCAGAACGGCGGGCGTGATATTGGCACTCAGGCCGGCGGGCGCCGCCAGCACGTAGTTGCCGGCGTCCGGACCGCTGAGGCTGGTCGAAGTCACCGTCACCGGTTTGGCGGTACCCACGTTTCTGTCGGCAAAGCTGGCAGTGCCGCCGCCGAAGCTAACGCTGTCGGTGCCCAAGACACCGGCCAGCACGGCGGTGCCGTTCAGCGTCGCCACCGTGGTGGCGTCGTAGGCTTTGTTGTTGGCGCCGACCCCGGTCACCGTCAGGCTGGCAGGCGTGATGTTGGCGTTCAGCCCGGTGGGCGCCGCCAAGAGGTAGTTGCCGGCGTCCGGACCACTGAGGCTGGTTGAAGTCACCGTTACCGGCTTGGCCGTGCCCGCGGTTTTGTCGACAAAGCTGGCAGTGCCGCCGACGAAGCTCACGCTGTCGGTACCCAGGACCCCGGTCAGCGTGGCGGTGCCACTCAACGTTGCTGCAGTCGTCGCGTCGTATAGCTTGCTATTGGCCGAGAGACCGCTGACGGAGAGTGAGGCCGGAGTGATCGTCGCGGCGTTGCCCACATAGCTGAACAGGTAGCCGGCCGGCGCCGCCAGCGTGCCTTGGAGGATCGGGTAGACGCCCACATTTTTCGAGAGGGTGCCGACCACCAGCGATCCCGCCAAAGCGTCCTGCGTGAAGACGCCGCCATACAGCGACGCGTCAATGAGGCCGGTCACTGTAAAGGTCGGCGCTGCAAACGTGGCCGTCGCGTCGTAGGTCTTGGTCAGCGGACTGGCTGTCACGCTGACGGAGGGCTGGGTGGAAAACACATACCGCTTGCCGCCGGGGAGGGCGGCAAAGGGGTTGGGCAGCGACGGATCGAAGCTGGCACCCCAGACTGCGGCATTGCCGGACAACAGGCCGCCAAAGGTATCCGGCGCCGGGTCTGCGGAATAGATCACCCAGCGACCAGCGGGTGTGGTCACCGCGCCGGGCCCAAAGGCGTTGATGAAGCGCGTACCGCCGTTCAGAACCACCGCCGTGCCGGCGGTCGAACTGCTGACCGAACCGTGCAGGCTGAGCGTGCCGCCGGTGATCAGCCTGATCGGCAATGTGCTCGCAATGTTCCCGGCGACATCCAGTCCGCCGGTGTGCAAAGTGCCTCCGACCGCAATCGCGGCAGCTGGGCCTACGTTGTCCAGCTCGGCTTGGGTCAGGCTGAGCTTTGTGGGGTCGTCAACGCCTCCCACGATGATCGGTTGAGCCGGCGTACGGGGCGCGAAAACGGTTGGATCAACGAGCCCTGAACTGACGGGCGCACTGATTTGCATGCTGTCGGCGATGAGCTTGAGCGGACCGTTGGCGGCGACACTGGCATTGACCGTCAACGCGCCGCTGTCGATCTTGACGCTGCCGCTCGAGCTGAGGCCGCTCCCCAAAATCGTCAAGGGGCCCGTATTGAAGAAGTTCAACGCACCGGTCGCCCCCTCCAGCGCTCCGACGTTGTTGCCCAGGTCATTGAGGTTCACCGGGCCAGGAGTTGAAACTTGCAGGCCTTTGGTCGCTATGATCGGTGCGCCGGCGTTCTGGTTGATATTCGTGCCCGTCAACTGAACGGCCACCGGGTCCGTCGCGGCCGAAACAATGCCGGAAAACGTGCCGGCAATACTTGGGACTGTGTCCACCGCGATGCCATTGATGCTGGTGTATTTGAATGCGTCACCGGCCGCGCTGCCCGTGGCCTTGCCGCCGATCACGCCAGTCGGGTTATCCGCGGTAAGGACTACCGAGGTGCCCTCCGCATAGACCGACTGCCCTCCCAGCTTTCCGGCCGCGGACTGCGTCAATGCGCCGCCCGATTTGAGCGCAATCGGGCCGAAGTTGACGCTGATGCCGTCGATGCCGAAGAGACCGTCGACGTTGGCGTCGAGGCCGTTGGTGATGTTCAGAGCCGGGCCGTTGACAAACTTGAAACTGTGAGTGCCGCCGGTGCCCCCCGCCCGGGCGGCCAGGTTTGCCACTTGATTTGTCGGCAGGGACAGGTCGATATTGCCCAGCGCCTCGAGCGCCAGCTTGCTCGCGGTGATCGCTCCGCTTTGCGTGATGTCGCCGCCGGACTTCAGCGAGAGGGTGCCCGCGGTGCTTGCGATGGGGCCGCTGATGGAGAGATTGCCTGAGGTGACCGGACCCAGGGCAGCACCTATGGATCCGATGCGCAGCGTGCCGGTGGTGGACAAAGCGCTCAGCTCGCTGGCCGAGAGTTCCAGGGTGTTTGCGGCCAGGTCTGTGCCGCCACCGCCCAGGTCAATGTTCCAGCCATTGGTTTTCGGCAAGACCGCTATTGGTTCACCCGGACCTGCCTGGATGGTCGCTCCTGCCAGGGCCATGCGATCTGCGGCGAGAGCGATCTTGCCCCCGTTAAGCACGGCGGCCGGCGTCATGGAGAGCAGCCCGCCCGAACCGAGGAAGATTCCCCCGGTCGCAGATATCGGCGCGTTGACGGCCAGATTGCCGTTTGAAGCGATGTCGACCGATCCGAACCCCGCTTGAATCGGCGTGGGTCCGAGGATGTTCATGCCGCCCGCGTCGCGAACCATGATCAGGCTGTCGGCGGTTGTCAGTCCACCAATGCTGCGTATCAGGTTGGTAGGGCTGTCGAGTTTGATCTGGCTGGCGCCACCAGTGGCTGTGGTGGTGGCATGGAGCGTCCCGACATCGATGGTCCCCCCGAACTGCGTGATGTCCCCGGCGACGTTCGTGGCCATCAAGAGACCGCTTGCGGTCACGTTGCCCAGCCTCACGTTTTGCGCGTTGTCCAGTGCAACCGCGGTCGCGTTGACGCTGCCAAGATCCAGCGCCAAAGTGAGGCTGCCGCCATCGATCGCGACCGCGCCGCCAGACGCTTCGATTCTGGCCAACGGGCCAAGTGTCACGCCGGCACCCGAGAGCGAAACGTTTCCGGCAGCTCCCGCGACGATGTCGCGGACAACATTCAATTGGCCTGCGGCAGCAATTGATATCGCGGCGGCAGCTGCCGAGGTGCCGGTGACGCCGTTGCCGGTATCCACTGCTCCGATCGTCAGCGGACCCGCATTGTCGAAAACAAATGCCGCCCCGCCAAACTTGCCGGATAGCGTTCCAACGTTGTTGGTGCCGGCAAGGATCACATCTGTCGCGCTTTCGACGTTGAGTCTTTCCGCGCTGATCGAGCCCACGCTGATCGTACCCGTCTCGACAATGGTCCCCTGATTCACCAGGCTGAGTGATTGGCCAGGCCTCAGGCCAACCGCGCCTTGCACCTGGATGCCGCCCGACGTGGTGGCGCTGCCGACCACAACGACGGATGACGTCACGTTGCCCAGTTCAGCGTTCGTCAGGTTGAGGGCGGTTGTTTCGTCGATGCCGCCCAACGTGATGGGCCGGGTCAGGTTCGTGGGAACGAACGTCGTGCGGCCGGTCCCGGAATTGATTGCGCCGCCGACGTTGACGCTGTCACCGACGATCCTGATTTCGCCGCCGAGGCTCGAAACCGAGCCCGAAAGCAGGTCCACTGCAGTTGGACCTTGACCTGTGATCGTTACGGTGCCCGACGCTGTCGACACGCTGGAGTTGAAAATCTGGACGCCTTGCGCGGAAGTGCTCGAGCCGAAGATGGATACAGCCCCACCCTTGACTTGGGAGGTGGTCCCGAACAAGTTATCCGACACAAGGACGCCGCGTCCAGTATTGGAAACGCCATGCAAGTCGATGCTGCCTGCGCCGCCGTTGACTGTTGCGTCGATGACGGCCGCCTGCACAAAGACCGCGTCTTGCGTCGCCGCGCTGGCCGTCCCGCTGACCGAAATGTTTCCGCCTTCCGTGCTGACCGTCGTACTGGAAATTGCCACTGCGCCGGCGTCAGCCATCACCGAAATGGGGCCGGTGTTCGTATTGATAGCGGAAGCCACGGCGAGATTGGCGTTGGTCGCCTCGACTGCCACACCGCCACCAAGGGCGGTGTTCCGGATCCCAAAGCCCAGTCCCAGGTTGTCGATGGTGATGTTGCTGAAACCCTTGTGCGACAACGCGATATTGCCGCTGCCGCTGTTGGACGCGCTGACCCGTACGGCGTCGATTGCCATCGCGCCAGCCGCACCGTCGCCGATGCCGCCAACGGCAGCCATCTTCAGGTCGTTGGCAAAGATCGTCGTTCCGGTTTGCATCGCAATCGGGCCGCCCGATTGCAGTGTCACGTTGCCGCTGGGGGCCGCTGTGCCGGCACGCGCATCGATATGGCCGCCACCCAGCGACATGAAGCCGGCAGATGTGAGCGCGATGGCGCCTCCAAGACCTGCCGGCTGTGTGCTAGTGATTTCGCGAACGACCAAGTCACCCAACACTCCCCCGGCAGTGAGCGAGACCGCGCCGCCCTTGGAGCGGATGCCGCCGATATTGATCGAGCCATTGGTGGTGTTCATTACCACCGCGCCGCCGTTGGTCAGGATGCGGTCGTTGACATTAGGCAACGCGGTAATGCTTCCACCTGCATCAATATGGAAAGTGTTGCCGGGGCCGACGCCGGATAGGGTCAATAGTTGATCGCTGAGGGGCTGAAAAATGACGTTGCGACTTGCCTGCAACGTGACATTCCCGCTCAGGCCTTCAAGTGCCTGCTCGGAGAGCGTGACATCGGTGGCGGCGTTGGCATCCGTGCCATTGACCGTGTTGTCAGCCACCAGGCCCGCATCGCCGGCGGCGCCCGTGCCGTTGGCAATGATGATGTCCTGCGGGTCGAGCAGCAACGAACCGGCCTTGCCTTTCGGCGCAGATGTATCGACGGTCGCGCGGAACACCAGCTGGCCCTTGCCCGAAGTCTCCACCGAGCCGCCGTCCCCGCCATTGGCGCCGCCTTTGGCTTCGATGTGCGCGCCCACGCGCGTCAGGGCATCCGACCACACGACGACCGTGCCGCCGTTGCCGTTGTCCGTGGCATTGGCGAGCACGGTGGCGCCCGTTTCGACGACCGTGTCATGCGCATTCGCGACCCGGCTGTCGTGCCCTTGCCAGCCGCCGCCGATCAGCGCTTCGCCGCCACCGTTTTGACCGCTGACGTCGATCACGGCGCCGCTCTTGAGCATGACCTTGTTGGCGGTGACATGCACCTGGCCGCCTTTGAGGCCCTGGGTAGCGGTCACGCGGCCCGAGACGTCGGCCAAATCGGAGCCTTTGAGCACCACCTTGCCGCCCTCGGCGCTGACGCCCGTTGCCTGGATCAGGCCACTGTGCTTGAGCTGGCCGGCGAAGATGCCCACGGCATCGCCTTTGAGCGTGCCGAGATTGAGGGCCTGGTCGCTGGGCGCCTGCAATTCCAGGCGGATACCCTCCAGCCCGCGGCCGGTCAGTTCGACCTTCTGCCCGGCTGCCAGCAGCGTGGCGCCGCTCGGCGACTGCACCAGCGCATCGGCGCCGACCTGCACGTTCGGCGCGATCAGGACCACGTCGCCGCTGCGCGCAAGGATGCGGCCATCGACGCTGAGCGCCCCGCCCGGCGCGCCATCGCCGCCGAACACCAGTCGACCCGCGAGCGCGTCGGCATCGCTCATCCGCAATGTGGATGCGGTGAATCCGGCAGTGTCCACCACGGCACCGGCACCGACGGCGATGCCCGAGGGGTTGACCAGCACCAGGCGGCCGTTGGAACTGAGCGTCCCGTAGATGGCTGAGGGGTTGCTGCCCAGCACGCGGTTGATCGAAGTGCTCGCCGCGTTGGGCTGATTGAATTGCGTGGTCGAGCCCGCAGGAACAGAGAAACTCTGCCAGTTGATTGCCGAATGATTCGTGCCGGCGCCGTTCTGTGTGGTGATGACCAGCGAAGTGCCTTGCTGAACCAGGCTGGCCTGCCCGTGAATCACCTGTGCGCCCACCGGCTGCGCAGCGCTTGGCTGCGGCACGGCCACGAAAGCCGTCGCGATCGCGAGGGCCGCAGTTGCCGGCCGGAACCCCGCCGCTACTGGGCTGGCGGTTGGCTGGGGCGGCACCGGATGCGCTGCGGCTGAATGCGGCCGGCTGTTCGCCGGCACTGCATGGGTTTGCGATGTTGAGGGGCTCACGGGTCTTCTTTCGGAAAGTAGCCCCCCGCGGCTTTTTTCGCCGGGCTCACGAGGGAGCACAGTAGCCTTATTGTTGTGTTCGACGGTAGCACAGCGTTACAAGCCGCGCAACTTGCTACCAGGCAAAAAGCCTCGGTTTTCACTGGAGAACGCGCCAATGGGGCAAATGTCACAAGAGAAGCCCAGGTTGATGGAGTCATTAGCGGTGCAATGGCGTGCTGCGCTGCTGGACAATATCGTCCTCGTGTCCAGCGGCGACACTTCCTGCCCATGAGCGTTTTCATCAGCATCGCCTCCTACTGCGACCCCGTACTGGGGTTCACCCTGGCGCGCGCGCTGGCCGGCGCGCGCTGGCCCGATCAACTGCATTTCGGGGTGGTGGACCAAAGCCCTGCCGGCTCGGCGGGTCCGGTGGCAGCCGACGTGAGCCCCGCGCGCCTGAGCTACGTACGCATCGATCCCTTGTACGCACGCGGACCTTGTTGGGCGCGCGCCATTGCGATGTCCTTGTATGACGGCGAACAGTGGTTCTTCCAGATCGATTCCCACATGGATTTCGATCTGCATTGGGACGAACGGCTGATCGCTCAGGCGCACGCCCTGCTGCCCGGCCGCCGTGGCGTTGTGCTGTCGTCGTACCCGAATGCGTTCGCCTTCGAGGGCAACCAAGCCGTGCACCGGCCCGCGACCAGCAAGGTGCTGGCTCACGTGGTCAAGCCGGGCAGCGTTTTCGAGCCCGACCATCCGGTGCTCGGGTTCGAGGCGCATCCGGTGGACCGGGACGAGGCGGTGCCCGGTTTTCACGTCGGTGCGGGCTGCCTGTTTGCGCCGGGCCAATTCGTCCAGGCTTTTCCGTACGACCCCTACTTCTATTTCCACGGCGAGGAACAAGCGCTGGCGGCACGCATCTTCAGCCACGGCTGGGATATCTTCCACATGCCGGGCCAGCCGGTCTATCACCTGTACAACACGCCTGAATTCGGTGCGCCGCCGCGGCCAATGCACTGGGACCCCGCGCACGACAGCCAGCGCCAGCACACCTGGTGGGTCCTGGAACAGCGCTCCCGAGCACGGTTGGCCGCCTTGGTGGCGGGCGAACCGCTGGGCGTTTATGGGCTCGGGCGCGAACGGTCGATGGCCCAATACGCCGCGTTCAGCGGCATCGACTACGCTGCGCGGACATTAGCGCCGAGCGCCTTTCAGCCGGTGAGTCCGCCGATGCCTCACGCGGGCTGACTGCGCATCAGCTCCAGCGCCAGGCACAAGTCGGCCCAGGCCTTGGCCTTGTCGGGAAGGTTGCGCAGCAGGTAGGCAGGGTGATAGGTCACCACCACCGGCACGCCGAGATACTGATGCCCGTGGCCACGCAGCTTGCCGATCGGCTCCGAAGTGCCCAGCAGCGACTGCACGGCAAAGCGCCCCATCGCCAGGATGATCCTGGGCTGCAGCAGCTGGACCTGCCGCCGCAGGAAAGGCTCGCACTGTGCTACTTCCTCGGGCTGGGGATTGCGATTTCCCGGCGGGCGGCACTTGAGCACGTTCGCGATGTACACCTTGTGCCGCCGGTCCAGGCCGATTGCCTTGAGCATGTTGTCCAGCAGCTGCCCGGCCGGTCCGACGAAGGGCTCGCCCTGCAGGTCCTCCATTTCGCCGGGCGCCTCGCCCACGATCAACCAGTCGGCTTTCGTATCGCCGACACCGAACACCGTGTTGCGCCGGCCCGAACACAGCTTGCAGGCGCGGCAGCTCGCCACGGTCTGCGCGAGTTCGTCCCATTGCATGAGGTCAATGCCGCCGGCCCGCCCTTCCAGCGCCGGTGCGTGGACGGCGCTGGCGCGCTCGGGCGCCGGTGGCGCCGGTGGCGCAACTTGCGGCAGCGGCTCGAACACGCGGACGCCCATTTCCGCCAGCATGGCTCGCCGGCGCTGGCCGAGCTGCAGGCTCATAGCTTCAGGCTCATCACCACGGCATCTTCGCGGCGGCCATGGCCGGCCGGGTAATAGCTCCTGCGTTCGCCCACCCGCCGGTAGCCGTGCTGCTCGTAGATGCGCTGCGCGCGCAGGTTGCTCGCTCGAACTTCCAGCCAGAGCCATTGCGCGCCCTGGCCGCGCGCCCATACGGCCAATGCGTCCAGCATGATCCGGCCCCAGCCCTGGCGTTGGTGCGGCGGTGCGACCGTGAGATTGAGCAGGTGCACCTCGTCGACGCCCTTCATGGCAATGAAGTACCCCAGCAGCACCCCATCGGCATCCAGCAGCTGGGCCTGGTAGCCAGAGCGCAGCGAGTCGGCGAAATTGGCGCGAGTCCACGGGTGATCGTAGGACTGGCGCTCGACCGCCACCACCTCGTCGAGCCTCGCTTCGGTCAGCGGCTCGAACTGCGCTTCGACGGCTTTGAAGACGGCGCTCATGGTTTGGTGGACATTGCGGCACGCAAGGCCGCGCGTTCCTCGGTAGTTTGAGCCACTTTATCGCGAATATAGAGCGGCAGGGCGCGAGCGGCGGCCGCTGCCTGACCGGCGGCGATCAAAGCCGGCGCCAGCCGCAGCAGCGCGGCCGCGGTGGGCAATGCTTCGATTGGTGCGGCCGCGGCCGGCAAGCGGCCGGGATACGCGGCAAAGGCGTTGCCTGCCAGCACCCAACCCGCCGGCACAGCCACTGCCTCGGGCGCTCCCACACTGAATTCGCCTTGCTGCTGCCAGACTCCGGCCGCATAGGCATAGGCAGCGCAATAGACCTCGTCCATGCGCGCATCGAGCACGGCCACCACCCGCGTTGCGCCCTCGCGGTGGCGCGCTTCCTCCGCAACCGCCATCAAGGTATCGACCGCAAGCACCGGCACGTCCGCGCCGAATGCCAGCCCCTGGGCCACCGAGCAGGCGGTGCGCAAGCCGGTGAAAGAGCCCGGGCCTCGCCCGAAGACGATCGCGTCCAGTTGCCCCAGGCGCAGCCCGGCCCGGCCCAGCAGATCCTGGATGGCCGGAATCAACGCGGTCGAGGCGTGCGATCCGCCCACGCCATCGTGCTGTATCGGCTCGTGCGAGCCCCCGCTGCGTTGCACGGCGACGGACATGGCTTCGGTGCTGGTATCGAAGGCG
>DATNCB010000061.1:0-2331 GCA_035571715.1 Ramlibacter sp. | reverse complement strand
TGTGAGCATGAAGCCGGGAATGAAGGCGCCCTTGTACATGTCTCCAACGCTGCGTCCCAGCTGGTCGGCCAGGACGATCAGCACCAGGGACGGCGGGATGATCTGCGCCAGGGTGCCGGAGGCGGCAATCACGCCCGAGGCAAGCCGGCGGTCGTAGCCGTAGCGCAACATGATCGGCAGCGAGATCAGGCCCATCGAGATCACGGACGCGGCAACGACGCCCGTCGTAGCGGCCAGCAGCGCGCCGACGAAGATCACCGCCAGCGCCAAGCCGCCGCGCACGGGCCCGAATAGCTGGCCGATGGTTTCCAGCAGGTCTTCGGCCATCCCGCTGCGCTCGAGGATCAGACCCATCAGGGTGAAGAACGGAATGGCCAGCAGCGTGTCGTTCTGCATGATCCCGAAGATGCGCAACGGCAGCGCCTGAAGCAATGCTTCGGGCAGGGCGCCGAACTGGACTCCCAGAAAACCGAAGAACAGGCCGCAGGCTCCGAGGCTGAATGCGACCGGAAATCCCAGCAGCAGAAAAACGATCAGCCCCATGAACATGATCGGGGCCAGGTTGTGGGTGATGAGTTCCATCTTGTTGTACTCCGTGTTCTAGTTATTTGCTTGCTTGCTTGGCCTTGGCTTCGGCAAGCCGGAGAATTTCTTCGGCCAATTCCTCCTCGGCCGTCTTTGTCACCTTCTTGTGCGTCGGGTCTTCGATCAGGCCTTTGAGGAAGGCGATGCGCTTGATCAGCTCGGACCAGCACTGCAGGAGCAGCAGCGAAAAGCCCAACGGCATCATGAGGTAAACCGGCCAGCGGATCAGGCCACCGGCGTTGGACGACATCTCGCCGGAACGGAAGCCGTTAAGAAAGAACGGGGTGCCGAACCAGAGAATTGCGAAGCACACCGGCGTGAGAAAGACGACGAAACCGAACACGTCGATCCACATCTGGGTGCGCTTGGCCGTGCGGTGGTAAATCACGTCGATCTTGACGTGTTCGCCGTTGAGCAACGTGTAGCCGGCCGCCAGCAGGAACGACGCCGCGAACAGGTACCACTGCACCTCGAGGTAGGCGTTCGAGCTGGCGTTGAACAGCTTGCGCACGATCGCGTTGATCGCGCTGATCACGGTCGAAGCCAGGATCAGCCAGATCACGTACTTGCCGACCTGGGCATTGAGCCAGTCCACTGCCTTGGAAAATTTTAGTAATGCCTGCATGTTGTCTCCGGATAAATTGAAATCACGCAACACCGGGCGCGCTGCAGTGGCCAGTCGCGTGTCCGGTCGGCTTGTAGTAAGGAAATTCTATGGGTAACTATAAAAGTCAAGCTGACAGCTTTTTGACTATGTTATCCCCCCGGTGCCGATAATGACTCATGCCCGCCGTATCGCCCGACACCTTTCCTGCCTCGATCGACTCGCCCTCCATGCGGCACGCGGGCCGCGAGCTGCTGTCGCTCGCGCTGATGGATGCGCGCAATCACAGCCTGCACCTGCTGGCTCACTTCGAACAGGCGCTTGCCGCGAATGCGCTGGACGTGCCGCCCCGGCCCGAGGTGGAACTGCCCGCCTGGCTGGCCGGCCACATCGCCTGGACCGCCGAATACTGGATCGGGCGCAATCCGCATCGATTGCTCGGGCCCGCGTGTCCGGACGATACGGTGCGGCTGGCTTCCATCGAACCCCTGGCCGACCGATGGTACAACCCCGCGCTGGTGCCGCATGACGAACGTTGGCAACTGGCGCTGCCGGGCGCCGAGGCGGTACGGGCGTATCTGCTAGAAACGCTGGAAAGCACGCTGGAGTTGCTGGACAAGGCGGCGGATGACCATGCGTCCCTGTACTTCTATCGTGTGGCGTTGTTCCATGAAGACCTGCGCTGCGAACAGCTGGTGACGCTGGCGCAAACGCTGGGGCTGCCGCTGAAGCTGGCGCTGCCCGTCGGAATGCAGGCGCGTGACCCCGTGCTGGTGCCGGCGGGTCACTGGCAGCTTGGCTCGCCGCCGGGCGGCTTCGTCTTCGACGTGGAGAAATGGGCGCACGATATTGCCGTCCCGGAATTCGAGATCGACGCGCAGCCGGTCAGCTGGGGACAGTATGTGGAGTTCGTCGACGACGGTGGCTACGACCGCCCCGAGTTCTGGTTGCCGCCGGGATGGAACTGGCTGCAGCAGGAGGCCCGGCAGGAGGGGCGGCGCGGTCCGCGCTATGTGGAGCAGATCGGCTCGGCCAGCGGCGCGGTGATGCAGACGCATTTCGGCAAGGCCGCACGCATGTCGGCAAGCCAGAGCGCCATGCACGTGAGCTGGTGGGAGGCCGACGCCTGGGCGCGCTGGGCG
>DATNCB010000060.1:0-1072 GCA_035571715.1 Ramlibacter sp. | reverse complement strand
CGGCCACAGCAACGCCTACATGACCGAGGACCTGGACGCCTACAAGTCGGGCCAGGTGGCGATGCAGATGAACTTCATCGCGTTCTTCCCCGGCATCTCCAAGGACCCGCAGGTGGGCGGCGAGAAGACCGGCTTCTTCCCTATCCCCAAAGGCGACAAGCAATACGCGCAGCTCGGCGGGCAGGGTATCTCGGTGGTCAAGTACTCCGACAAGAAGGACATGGCGCTGGAGTACATGAAGTGGTTCGCGCAGCCTTCGATCCAGAAGAAGTGGTGGGATGGCGGCGGCTTCACCTGCCTGAAGTCGATCCTGGAAGCGCCCGGCTTCGAGACCAGCACCCCTTACGCCAAGGTGTTCCTCGACTCCATGAAGATCGTCAAGGACTTCTGGGCCGAGCCCAGCTACGCGCAGCTGCTGCTGGCGATGCAGAACCGCGTGCATGACTACGTCGTCGCCGGCAAGGGCACGCCGCAGAGCGCGCTGGACGCGCTGCTGAAGGACTGGGTCGAAGTATTCAAGGAAGACGGGAAAATCAAGTGAAACCTACGGTGTTCACGTGGCCGCGGCCGGTAACGGCCGTGTCCGCCGCAAGTCTCGCGGAACCGGTGGGGCGCGCCCAACGGGCGGCTGATTCGCTCCACCGGGCCGCTGTCCCGGCGACGCAGCAGCACCCGCGCCTGACCCGGCGCGGCCTGTCGGACCGGGCGCTGGCGTGGCTCTTCGTCGGCCCCACCATCGCGCTGCTGCTGGCCTTCAACATCTTTCCGCTGCTCTGGACGATCTATCTCTCGTTCACCAACTTCCGCGCCAACCGGCCCAACGCGGAAATCGCCTGGCTCGGTATCTCCAACTACCAGCGGGTGCTCAGCGACGAGGCGATCTGGGAGAACATGCGCACCACGGCGCACTTCCTGTGCTCGTCGATCGCCTTGCAGCTGCTGCTCGGTTTCGGCCTGGCGCTGCTGCTCAATCGCAAGTTCCGCTCGCACAGCTTCTGGAGCACCGCCATCCTGCTGCCGATGATGCTGGCCCCGGCCGTGGTCGGCACGTTCTGGAAGTATTTCTTCGAGC
>DATNCB010000059.1:0-4978 GCA_035571715.1 Ramlibacter sp. | reverse complement strand
CAGGCGATGCTGGGCCTTTCGCGCCACATCGTGGCCGGGCTCATCGAAGCAGGGTTCGTCACACCCACGCGCGGCCAGCGCAATGAGTGGCGCTTCACGTTCCAGGATCTGATGCTGCTGCGCACCGCGCACGGCTTGCAGGCGCAGCGCATTCCGCCGCGGCGCATCGTGCGGTCGCTGGCGCGGTTGAAGTCCAAGCTGCCGGCCGAGCTGCCCCTGACCGGGCTGCGCGTCACGGCCATCGGCGCGGACGTCGCGGTGCGCGACCGCAGCGGCCAGTGGCAGGCCGACAGCGGTCAGCTGCTGATGGACTTCGACGTGGCGCCGGTGGCCGGCAGCGTGACCATCCTGGAACGCGCGCCTTCGCCCAAGGCCGAGGACACGGACGCGCGGGAGCTGTTCGAACGCGCCCTTGCGCTCGAAGCCAGTAGCCCTGCAGCCGCCGAGGCCGCCTACCTCCGTGCCCTGGCAATGGTTCCCGACCTCGAAGATGCCTACCTGAACCTGGGCGCCCTATGGGACGCAGCGGGCCGCCATTCCGAACTGGTGCGCCTGTCCGACACCGCCCTGCAGCACTGCCCAGGCTCGGCGCTGCTGCACTTCAATCGCGGTGTGGCGCTGGACCATCTGGAACGCCTGGAGGAGGCCGCAGCCAGTTATGAGCGCAGCATTGCGCTCGATCCGACCTTGGCCGATGCGCATTTCAACCTGGCGCAACTGCATCAACAGGCAGGCGACGAGCGCGGTGCGCTGCGCCACTACAGCGCTTACCGTCGCCTGCAGCGCTAGGCATGCCGGCGCGCCAGAACACCAAGCCCGCGCAAGCCGCCAGCACACTGGCACGCTACTGGGCCAAGCGCGATTTCAACGTCACCGCCGAACCGCAGGGCGGCGACGAAGCCGGCCGCAGTGGCGGCGACGCGCTGTCCTTCGTCGTGCAGAAGCACTGGGCCAGCCGGCTGCACTACGACTTTCGCCTCGAACTCGACGGCGTGCTCCTCTCATGGGCGGTGCCCAAGGGACCGAGCTACGACCCCGCCGACAAGCAGATGGCAATCCACGTCGAAGACCATCCGCTCGCGTACGGCAGCTTCGAAGGGACGATCCCGAAAGGCCAGTACGGCGCCGGCACCGTCATCGTGTGGGACCACGGCACTTGGGAACCGGCGGCCGATCCGCGCCAGGGCCTGAAAGACGGCAAGCTCGTCTTCACGCTGCATGGGCACAAGCTGTTCGGACTGTGGGAGCTGGTGCGCATCGCTAAACCGGGCGACCGGCAGGAGCCGTGGATCCTCTTCAAGAAGCGCGACCGCCTGGCCCGGCCACGCACGCAATACGACGTAGTGAGCGCCCTGCCCGACAGCGTGATCACCAAGCCGCTGAAAGCCGGGTCGATGGCGTGCGGCGATGGCGTTCCGCCCGGTGCGGTGCCGGGTCCTCTTCCGGCCAGGCTCGCACCGCAGTTGCCCACACTGGCCGCAGCCGCCCCAAGTTCGGACCAATGGCTCTGGGAGGTCAAGTTCGACGGCTATCGCTTGATGGCGCGCATCGAAGGCGCCAAGGTGCAACTGATCACCCGCGGCGGCCACGACTGGTCCGCCAAGATGCCTGCGCTGGTGAAGTCAGTGGCGGCCCTGGGGCTGGGCAGCGCGTGGCTCGACGGCGAGATCGTCGTGCTGGGGCCGAACGGCATACCCGACTTCCATGCGTTGCAGAACGCGATCGACACCTCGCGCAGCGGCGGCATCGAGTTCTTCCTGTTCGACCTGCCGTACCTGGAAGGCTATGACCTGCGCAAGGTTCCGCTCGAGGCGCGCCGGCAGGTGCTCAAGCAGTTGCTGGACGAGCGCCCGCAGGAGCGCCTGCGCTTCTCCGAGGCTTTCGTCGCTGACGTGGCGGCGATCCTGGAATCGGCGCGCCGCATGGGGCTGGAGGGCGTGATCGCCAAGCGCAGGGACGCACCGTATGAGTCGCGCCGCACCGAGACCTGGCTCAAGCTGAAGAACAAACAGCGACAGGAGTTCGTGGTGGCCGGCTACAGCGACCGCTCCAGTGGCGAGGCGGAGATCGGCGCCCTGCTGCTGGGCGTGCATGACGCCCAGGGGGCTCTGCGCTACGTGGGCAACGTGGGCACCGGCTGGAACTCGAAGACCGCGGCCGACCTGAAGAAACGGCTGGCCAGGATCGAAGTGCCGGCATCCGTGTTCGGCGACCAGCCAATGCCCCGCTCACGCTGGGGCGCGCGTGGCGGGGCTGTGCGCTGGGTACAGCCAAGACTCGTCGCCGAAGTGGAGTTCTCCGACTGGACGCCCGACCAGCAACTGCGCCACGCCAAGTTCATCGCGCTGCGCGCCGACAAGGCCGCCGCCGAAGTCCAGCGCGAAAGCGCCGTTATGCCGGCCGGGCCCACACTGGTGCAAGCCGGAGGCAGTCTGGTGGACGGCATCACTGTCTCGCATGCCGACCGTGTGGTGGACCCGGCCAGCGGCGTGACCAAGCTCGAGCTGGTGCGCTACTACGCATCCGTGGCCGAATGGATGCTGCCGCACTTGAAGGGCCGCCCCTGCTCGCTGGTGCGTGGTCCGCAGGGCGTGGGAGGCGAACTCTTCTACCAGAAGCACCTGAACGAACAGTCCATGGCCGAAGTGCGCGAGCTGGCCGCCGGGCTGTGGCCGGGGCACCCCCGTTTGCTCGAAGTGCCGACCCGCAATGCGCTGGTTGTTGCCGCGCAGATGAACGTGATCGAGTTCCACACCTGGAATGCGCTGGCGCGCAAGATCGATAAGCCCGACCGGGTGATCTTCGACCTGGACCCGGGCGCTGGCGTGCCCTGGGAGCGCGTGCAGGAAGCCGCACTGCTGGTGCGCGGGATGCTCACGGAACTGGGCTTGCGCAGCTGGCTGAAGACCAGCGGCGGCAAAGGCCTGCATGTGGTGGTGCCGCTGTCACCGCGCGAGGACTGGGACGCAGTCAAGGCCTTCTCGGAGGCGGTCGTGCAGCACATGGCCGCGGTGATTCCGCAGCGCTTCGTGGCCAAGAGCGGCGAGCGCAACCGGGTCGGGCGAATCTTCGTCGACTACCTGCGCAACAGCTTTGGCGCCACCACGGCCGCAGCCTACTCGGCGCGTTCGCGGCCCGGGCTCGGCGTGTCGATGCCCCTCGCCTGGGACGACCTGGATACCCTGCGGCGCAGCGATCAGTGGACTGTCCGCACGGCGCGCGAGCACCTGTCGTTTCAGATGACCGACCCGTGGGCGGATTACTGGACGTGCCGGCAGACGCTGACCGCGGGACGGAAGGCACTTGGACGATAGATACCCCGCGGCTCAATCCAGCTGCAGCCCGATCTTTCGGGCCACCGAGCCCCAAGTCCTGGAATCCGCCGCCAGCCTGGCCGCGCTGGCTTCGGGCGAGTCGGCGATCACCTCCTGGTCGGTCTGGCGCAGGCGCTCGACCACGTCGGGTTGCTTCAGCGCATCCGCCAGGGCGGCGTGCATGGCGTCGATGACGCTCCGGGACATGCCTCGCGGTGCGAACAGCACCAGTGAAAACGTGGCGTCGAATCCAGGATATCCGGCTTCGGCGACGGTAGGCACGTCGGCCAGCAGGAGCGACCGCTTCGCGCCGGAAACTGCGAGCGCCACCAGCTTGCCGGCGCGTACCATGGGCAAGACAGTCGGCCCGGCGAGAAAGCCGCAGTCGACCTGGCCGCCGATCACATCCTGCATCGCCGGGGCGGGACCTTTGTACGGTATGTGCGTCATCTCGATCCCGGCCACGGTCTTGAACAGTTCGGTGGTGAGGTGTCCGGGCGAACCGGCGCCGCCCGACGCATAGGTCAGCCGCTTTTGCCGGGCCGCCTTCACCAGATCGGCCACGCTCCTGAAGCCAAGGGCTGGGTTGCACACCAGCGTCTGGCTGAAGGCGCTGGCGCGCATCACGGGCTGCAGGTCCTCCGGCTTGAAGTTCAGCTTCGGGTAGACATGCGGGTTCACGGTCAGCAAGGTATCGGTGGTCCACAGCCATGTGTAGCCGTCGGGCGCGGCCCGCGCGGCCTCGGCGGCGCCCAGGTTCCCCGCGGCGCCGGGCTTGTTGTCGACGATGATGGGCTGCTTGAGCACCACTTGCATCTTTTCTGCGGCACCACGCAGCACGATATCGCTCGGGCCGCCGGGCGGCAGGGGCACGATGACGCGGATGGGTCGCTCGGGCCAGGCGGTCTGCGCCAGGACAAATGGCACGGCGAGCGCGAATGCGGCGGCAAGCCAAAGGCGAAGGGTGGTCATGGTTTGCGATGAGGATTCAGCCCGGAGGCATCGCCCGCAAGACGTCCCTGAAAACGCCGTACTGCAGTTGAAACGCTCGCGGGCTGTAGTCCTGGTAGTACCCCGCGGTCACCGCGACGACAAGATCGAGCTCCGGGACGATGCGAATCGACTGCCCGCCTCGACCCAGCGCGCCAACCCATTGGACATTACGCCCTTGGTACAGGGAGCGGCCGAGCCACCACAGGTACCCATAAGTTTGACCGTCCGTGGCCTGGATCTTCTGCGCCGTTGAAGTCTCGATCCAGCTTCTGGAAACGATCTGTCGGTCGTTCCAGCGACCGCCCGCGAGGACGAGCTGGCCGATTTTTGCCATATCGCGCGGTCGCAAGCGCAATCCCCCGCCGGCATCGGTATCTCCCTTGACCCGATTCCACTGGAAGTCGGTAATGCCCAATGGCTCGAACAACGTTGCTCGGGCAAATTCGTCGAGAGGCCGTCCGGTAGCTTTTCGGATGATGGCCGACACGAGCGTGAGCGCGCCAGTGTTGTAGAAGAACTCCTGCCCTGCGGGCGCGGTCGATGCAAGACCGAGGACGTAACGACACGGATCTCGCGCCCTGTGCATGCGCGCCTCGTCGTTGTTGTCGTCTCCAGTGGCCGGAGTCGCCTCCTCCCACTTCAGACCCATCGACATGGTCAGCACATGCGAC
>DATNCB010000058.1:0-8684 GCA_035571715.1 Ramlibacter sp. | reverse complement strand
GGTACTGCCCGTTCTCACTGCTGGGCTTTCGCAATTGACAAATATCAATTCCAAACGGCTGACCTCGCCTACTCTGGGTATTCGGGGTCCGCCGTGGGGCTCGACCGAAACTGAACCCTACATGGGAACTTCGCATGCTTGACCCTCGCCGGCAGACCGATGTGCCATTGCCCACTTCAGACGAACAGTTGAGCGCGGGCAATATTCCTGAGCCGTGCATGCACCCGCGCTGGAAGCGCTCGATCGAGCAATTTGCGCAGTACGCTGTCTGCCACACATGCGGGGACCGCCTGTTTCTCAGCGGCAACTGGGCGCCCGAACTGGGCTACGACGCCGTGCAAGAGCTCTGGCTGAAACAGCGGCCGAAGTAATTCTTCCGCATAGTGGACGGCCCTGGCGCGCAGCGCGGCGCGCACCGTCTTTGGTAATCTCGCCCCATGGCCGCGCCGCATGTTCCCCAGATCCGCCTCTACCAGAACTGGTTGCGCGAGACGCGCGGCCTTTCGTTCGACAACTATGACGCGCTATGGCGCTGGTCGGTGGCGGACCTGTCCGCGTTCTGGCAAAGCCTGTGGGACTACTTCGACCTGCGTTCGCCGACGCCCCATCAGGCCGTGCTGGCCGCGGCGAAGATGCCAGGCGCCAAGTGGTTCGATGGCGCGCAGCTGAATTACGCACAGCAGGTGTTCCGACATGTGGACAAGGCGCATGCGGCCGGCTTTGCCGCCGTCGTCAGCCGAAATGAAAAGGGCGCGCATCGCGAACTGAGCTGGCCCGAGCTGCGGCGCCAGGTCGCGTCGCTGGCGCTTCACCTGCAGGAGCAGGGCGTGCAGCCCGGCGACCGGGTGGCCGCCTATCTGCCCAACATCCCCGAGGCGATGGTCGCTTTCCTTGCAGTGGTCAGTGTGGGCGGCATCTGGAGTATTTGCGCACCGGACATGGGAACGAACGCGGTGCTGGATCGTTTCAAGCAGATCGAGCCGAAGGTGCTGATCGCGTGCGACGGCGTAACACATGGGGGCCGCGACTTCGACCGTACCGGCGTCGTGGCAGAACTGCGCGCGGCTTTGCCCACCGTCAGGCATCTCATCGTGCACCGCAATCTCGGTTTGGCTGGCGCGGCGCTGGACGTGCTGGCGCCGATGACCGACATGGCGCAGACGACAGCGCGCGATGATGCCCGGACCGCGAGCTTCGAGCCGCTTTGGCTGCCTTTCGACCATCCACTCTGGATCGTCTATTCCAGCGGCACGACCGGCCTGCCCAAGCCCATCGTGCATGGCCACGGCGGCACCGTGCTCGTCGCGTTGGCATTGAAGGTCCTGCACAACGACATCGGCTGCAGCTACGCCCCCAACAGCTGGGGCGAGCGCTATCACTGGTACAGCTCGACCGGCTGGGTGATGTGGAATGCGCAGGCCAGCGGCCTGCTCCATGGCACGACTTGCTGCATCTACGACGGCAACCCGGGCGGCCCGCGGGATCACCCCGACTGGAGCGTGCTCTGGCGTTTCGCCGCCGACCTCGGCGTCACCTTTTTCGGTGCCGGCGCCGCGTTCTTCGCGAACTGCATGAAGGCGGGCATTGATCTTTCTTCCTGCGGTGACCTGCGCCGGGTGCGGGCGCTGGGCGTGACCGGTTCGCCCCTGTCGGAAGATGCGCAGCTCTGGGGCACCGGGCAGTTCGAGAAGATCGGCACGCCGGATATCTGGTGGTGCAACATCTCCGGCGGCACCGATTTCGCGGGGGCCTTCATCGGCGGCAACCGGGAGCTGCCCCAGGTACCCGGCGAAATGCAATGCCGCCTCCTGGGCTGCGCGGTCGAGGCCTGGAACGAGCAGTGCCAGGCCGTGATCGACGAGGTTGGGGAGCTTGTGTGCACCCGGCCCATTCCGTCGATGCCGCTGTACTTCTGGGGTGACGAGGGCAACCAGCGCTATCTCTCGTCTTACTTCGACACGTACCCGGGCGTGTGGCGGCATGGCGACTGGCTGAAGATCACCCGTTCGGGCAGTTGCATCATCTACGGCCGCAGCGACGCGACCATCAATCGCCACGGCCTGCGCATGGGAACCAGCGAGCTGTACAGCGCGGTGGAAGCCTTGCCCGAGGTGCTGGACGCCTTGGTGGTGGACCTGGAGTACCTGGGGCGTCCCAGCTACATGCCGCTGTTCGTGGTGCTGCGTCCCGGAGTGGCGCTGGACAGCGCGATGAAAGACAAGATCAACAACGCCGTCAAGACCGCACTCTCGCCGCGGTTCGTACCCGACGAGATTCTCGAGGTGCCCGAAGTCCCTCGCACGCTATCGGGCAAGAAGCAGGAACTGCCGATCAAGAAGCTGTTGCTGGGCCAGCCGCTGGAGAAGATCATCAACAAGGAAGCGATGGCCAATCCCGGTTGTCTGGACTGGTACGTCGATTTTGCGCAGCGGCGTTTGGCAGCCTAAGCCGCAGCCCGCCGGTTCACCAGCACGATGCCGGCGGCGACGCCGCACAGCGCCAGCATCAGCTGCAGCGTCAGCGGTTCGCGAAGCATCGCCACGCCCAGCACCAGCGCGAACACCGGCGTGAGGAAGGTGAACGACGACATCTGCGTGGCCGGGTAGTGCCGCAGCATCCACATCCAGGTGAGATAGCTCGCGAACGCGCCGATCGCCGTCTGCAATGCGAGCGACCCCCACGCATAAGCCGAATACTGAAGCGACCAGGCCTCGCCCAGCGCCAGCGACAGCAGCGGCGCCACCGCGGCGGTGACCGCCACCTGGTAGAACAGCGTCTTTTCGGCGCTGACCTTCGACAGTGCGCTGGCGCGAATCACCAGAGTCGTCAGGCCCCACAACGTGCCCGCCCCCAAGGCGAGCGCATCGCCGCGCAATTGCCGGTGGGTGGTAACGCCGGCAAAGCCTTCGCTGAAGGCGATCGCGACCGCAGCGAACGCAATGAGCAAGCCAAACCATTGCACTGGCCGCATCTTTTCGGACGGCACCAGCCGCGGCAGCAACAGCGCCACCACGAACGGCGAGGTATAGAGAAATACGGTGAGCCGAGACGCCGTGGTGTCGCGCAAGCCCAGATAGATGCAGCTGAATTCCCCGGTGAAAAGCGCCCCGGCCAGCAGCCCGGCCAGCAGCGTGCCGTCCGACCGGAACAGCTTCACGCCGCGCAGCGCGCACCATAGCCACAGCAGCGCGGTGGCGCCGGCGAATCGCAGCGAGGCCTGCCATAGCGGCGGCACCTCCCCCACCGTGGTCTTGATCAGGATTTGCTGGAAGCCCCAGAACAGGCAGCACGCCAGCAATAAGGAAATCGCAAGGCCGTCGAGGTGAGTTTTCCGGTCCGTCATCGCGGCGATGTTAGCCTGCGCTGCCGTGTTCCCCAGCGATTCATTCCAGTTTGATGCCCGCATCCTTCACTACTTTGCCCCAGCGCGCCAGCTCCTGCACCATGTACTCCGACATCGCTTCCGGGGTCGACGGGTCGGGCTGCACGCCCGCGTCGAGCAGCGTTTTCCTGGTGTCCGGCGTGTTCATCAATCGGCCGACTTCGGCATTGAGCCGTTCCACGATTTCGTGCGGCGTACCCGCCGGCGCCAGCAAAGCCAGCCAGACCGAAGCGTCGTAACCGGCAACGCCCGCTTCCTGCATCGTCGGCACATCGGGTAGTTGCGGAATGCGCCTCGCGGTGGTCACGGCCAGCGCCTTCAGGCGCCCTTGCGGCACTTGCGCCAGCGCATTGGGCACGCCGGCGAAACTGCTCTCCACCACGCCGGCGATCAGGTCGCTGGCGGCGCCCGAGCTGCCGCGGTAGGGCACGTGCTTGAGCGGCGCTCCGGTGAGCGCCACGAACAGTCCGCCCATCAGGTGCTGCGCGCTGCCATTGCCGGACGACGCGTAGTGGATCGTGTCGGGCGCGGACTTGGCCAGCGCAATGAACTCCTGCACATTGCGCGCCGGCACCTTCGGATTCACCAGCAGCACATAAGCCGAATCCACCAGTTTTGTGACCACCGTAAAGCTCTTGACCGGGTCGTACGGCAGGCTCTTGTAGATCCACGGACTGATCACATGCGTGCTGGACACCATCAGCAGCGTGTAGCCGTCGGGCGCAGCCTTGGCCACGAAATCGGTGCCGATGGTGGAACCGGCGCCGGCCTTGTTCTCGACCACGAACTGCTGCCCCATCGCTACCGAAAGCTTCTGCCCCAGGATGCGCGCGACGACGTCGGTAAAGCCGCCGGGCGCAAACGGCACGATCAGCCGGACCGGCCGGGCCGGAAAGGTTTGCGCGAACGCGGCCGGGAGCGACAACGCCAGCAGCGGCGCCAGCAACAAGGATCTCCGGCGCGGACTCACGCTTTCAGCCCCGGTACACCGGCTCCGGCATGGTGAAGAAACCGTGCAGGATCTGGTAGACCATCATGTAGTTCTTCTGCTGGAAGCTGGCGTGGGAGATGCCGGCCATCACGCTGAACTGCTTGTTCATGTTGGGTAGCAGCTTGAAGAATTCGATCAGGTCGTCCAGGCTGGCGATGCCGTCGTGCTCGCCGCGCAGGATGATGGCGGGCACCGGGATTTCCTTTGGATCCAGCAGCGGCAGCTTCGAACACATGTCGACGTAGGTGCCGGTCGGCATCGAATCGTCCAGTGCCAGGATCGCATCGGCGAAGGCGTTGACGGTCGCCTCGTCGGCCGTGCCGGGATGGTCGCGCTGGAAGATGCTGTGCACGAAGGCGCGGTCGATCGGGCGCCGGTTCTTTGCCAGGAATTCGGGCAGCTTCTTCTTGCGCTGCTCGAGCGTCGGGCTGCCTTCGCCAGTCCACACGAACGCATCGAGCGCCAGCTTGGCTACACACTGCGGATGGCGCTGCGTGAACAGCGCGGCTTTCAGCGCGCCGGAGGAAATGCCGTACATCAGCAGCTTGCCGGCACCGGTGCGCTCCAGGACGTACTCGCTGCCCGCCGCCAGGTCGTCGGCGCCGTTGCTGATGTCGAAATTGATCGCGCGGGATTTGTCCGAGCGCCCGTAGCCTTCGTTGTCCATGGTCCAGGTGTCGAAACCCTGAGCGGCAAACCAGTCCATCGCCGAGGACCAGGGGCGCCCCGGAACATGCAGGTCGAAGGTCGGCTGCGAAGCCATCGACGAACCGTGCACGAAGAACAAGGTTCCGGCATGCGGCACCCCGGTCGCGGCTTTTTTGTTCCACAAGAAAAGCTTGACGTCGCCTTTGCGGGTCCAGTGTTCAGTACCGCCGGTCCATTTCACTTCGCTCATCGAGCCAGTCTCCATGTAATCACGCCTAATGCGGCGCGGACATTCTCCCATCGGCGCGCCAGCGGCGCCGGGCGCGCTCACGCGCTTCGGGTCAGCTTCTCCAGCAGTCTTCTCAGCGCCACCCTTTCGATGGCGCCCAGCGCCCGCAGCATGCGCGCGTCGTGGTCCGTGGCCTCGTCCACCAGCGGCTTGACCAGGCGCTTGCCGGCCGCGGTGGCAACGACGCAGGTGCGGCGCTGGTCGTTCGCGTCGGCATGCAAGGCCACCCACCCCTGCTCGGCCATGCGCTGCACCAGCTTGGTCACGGTGGGCTGCTTGGACAGCACTTCGTGCGCCAGCTGGCCGATGGTCAGCGGCTCGCTGTCGTGCAGCGTCGCCAGCACCCGCCATTCGATGGAGCTCAGGCCGGCGGCGCGCACATGCGTATCGAAGTCCTTGTACAGCGCGTAGTTGGCCTGGCCCAGCAGGTAGCCGAGATAGTTGTCGACGAAGCGCGGCTTGGCGCTGGCCAGCCGAGGGTCGGAGTCAATGGGATGCTCGGCGTAGAACTGGCCGCCGTGGAACAGCAGCGGCGACGCGTCGGGGCGCCAGCTGCAGCGTTCGACTTCGCCGACGAAGATCACGTGGTCGCCTTCGTCGTAGCGGCTGCGATTGAAACATTCGAAAGTGGCTGCCGCACCGGCTAGCAGCGGGGCGCCGCCGGTCCCCTCCACGAAGTTCACGCCGGCGAACCGGTCCGTTCCCTTCAGGGCGAACCGCTCAGCCAGTGTTTTCTGGTCGGCCGCGAGCACGTTGATCGCATAGTGCGAGCCGGCGCGAAACGCCGGCAGCGACGCCGCCGCCTGCGACAAGCTCCAAAGCACCAGCGGCGGATCGAGCGAAACCGAATTGAAAGAGTTGGCGGTGAGCCCGATGACCTTGCCATCGGCCTTGCGAGCCGTGACGATGGTCACCCCGGTGGCAAACATGCCCAGCGCGGTGCGAAACTCGTGCGCGGAGAAGCTCGGCGGCTGGGCTTTGCGGGGCAGGCTCATGACCATCGATTCATGAATTTTCATGTAGTATGGCCGGAAGCCGAAAATCATGCTGCAGGAAATCATTGAGCCCGCCTGGGTGGATGCTTTCGAAGCCGTGCTGGCGCGTTGTGCGCTGCGGCCCGGCGATACCGTGGCCGTGCTCAGCGAAAGCCAGAGCCGTGCGGTGCTGCCGCAGCTGGCCCGGCTGGCGGCCGCGCGGCTGGGCTGCCGGACCTTTGGAATTGCGGTGCCGACACTATTCGATGCCGGCCCGGCGGTGCGCTCGACCGGCGCATCCAACGCGCTACAGCAGATCGCGCCGGTGATCGCCGCTCTTGCCGGCAGCACATTGGTGGTGGACTGTACGGTCGAAGGTCTCATGCATTCGCCCGAGCTGCCGGCCATCCTGCGCGGCGGTGCCCGGGTGATCTACGTGAGCAACGAACATCCGGAAGCGCTGGCGCGGCTCGTGCCCGGCGACGCCCTCGAGCCGCTGGTCAAGGAGCACGTGAAACGGTTGCGCTCGGCGCGCATGATGCGCGTCACCTCGGCCGCCGGAACCGATCTGGCGATTTCGATGGCCGGCGCCACCTGCGGCGGCAACTGGGGCTACACCGCCAAGCCCGGCACCATGACGCATTGGCCGGGCGGGCTCGCATTGGCCTTCCCCGCCGCCGGCTGCGTGAACGGCACTCTGGTGCTGGCCGAAGGCGACGTCAACCTGACTTTCAAGCGCTACATCGAACGGCCGATCACGCTGCGCATCGAGAACGACTACATCACCCAAATCGAAGGCGCGGGGGTGGACGCCGAACTGATGCGCAGCTACATCGCCGCCTGGGCGGACGGCGAAGCGGAGTCCAAGAAGGATTCAGGCCGCAATGCCTACGCCGTCAGCCACGTCGGCTACGGCTTGAACGCGGCAGCGCGCTGGGACAGCATGGCGCTGTACGACAAGCGCGACTTCAACGGCACCGAACTGCGCGCGTTCGCAGGCAATTTTCTGTACAGCACCGGCGCCAACGAAGTCGCCGGGCGCTACACCCGCGGACACTTCGACTTGCCGCTGCGCAACTGCACGGTCGAGCTCGACGGTGCCGTCGTGGTGGCGCAGGGCCGCGTCGTCGCATGAACATTCCCAGCTTCACCGTCCTGGGCGGAGGCCCGACTGTCCTCATGCTGCACGGCATCGGCGGCGGCCACCTGGTGTTCGCGCTCCAGGTCGAAACGCTGGCGTCGTCGGGCTATCGGGCCGTGGCCTGGGACATGCCCGGCTATGGCCGCAGTGCGCCAATCGAACCGTATACCTTCAAGGGACTGGCGCAAAGCTGCATCACGCTGATCGAAAGCCTCAAGTGCGGCGATGTCACATTGGTGGGCCACAGCATGGGCGGCATGGTGGCCCAGGAAGTGGTGGCGCGCCGGCCCGAGCTGGTGAACCGGCTCGTCCTGTGCGGGACGTCGCCCTCATTCGGCAAATCCGATGGCCAATGGCAGCGTGAATTCATCGCTCAGCGCACTGCGCCGCTGGACGCCGGCAAGAGCATGGCGGAACTGGCCGAGGTGCTGGTGCCGCAGATGGTCGGGCCGGACGCGCTGCCCGAGGGTGTGCGGCTGGCCACGGCTTGCATGAGCCAGGTTCCTGCGTCGACCTATCGCCGCGCCCTCGAAGCCCTGGTCACTTTCGACCGTCGCGCCAACCTGGCGCAGGTCCAGGTGCCCACGCTGGTCGTGGCCGGCGAGCACGATCGCAATGCGCCACCGGCCGTGATGAAGAAGATGGCCCAGGCGATCCCGCACAGCACGTACCAGGAAATGCGCGGCGTGGGCCATCTGCTGAACCTCGAAGCGCCGGAGGATTTCGACGGCCTGCTGCTGAACTTCCTGGCGCTGCCGCGCGCGCTGCTGCAGTGAGGCCTTGGCTATGCGCCCGCGCTTGTTTCCGCTGATCCTGCTGGCCTTGGCGCCGGTGGTCGCCGCGCACGCCGAACCCGACGAGCTGGCGCTTGGCAAGCAGCGCGGCTACCCGACAGGCACTGCCGCCACCTGGTACGTCAATCCCTATCGGGTCGGATCCTGGTCGGCGATGGACCAGGTCCGGGGTCTGCCGATTCGCAGCGTGGCCCGCGGCAACGGCCCGGTGACGCCGTTGCCGCAGGCGGCCGACCGGCCGCCGATCCGCTACCGCTTCCGCAACATCGGCTACACGCTGGACGAGTACCTGGAGCGCCAGCGCGTCACCGGTCTGGTCATCCTGAAAAACGGCGAGATCGTCGCCGAGCGCTATCGCTATGGCCGCGCCGAGGGCGCGCGCTTCCTCTCGTTTTCGATGGCCAAGAGCGTGACCTCGATGCTGGTGGGCATCGCCGTGGACAAGGGCCTGATCGCATCGCTGGA
>DATNCB010000057.1:0-3641 GCA_035571715.1 Ramlibacter sp. | reverse complement strand
CTGTTGAACAGGCCGTTCAGCAGTTGTTCGGCCACCGTGCCCAGATCGAGCCCCGCCATCAGCAGGTACAGGCTCGACGCGATGATCATGGAATGACCGATCGGAAGGCCCAGCGCCGCCAGGCCCACGAGGAAGATGATGCAGATCGAGAACGGGCTCGGCATCACGATGGGTCACCCCCGGACGCTGCTTCCAGCGGCGGGGGAACCGTCCCGCGAATGGCGTCCCGCATCAGCCAGGCATGGCGGACGATTGACGCAACGGCGAAGATGATGAAGATCGAGTACAGGATGTTGAATGGAATGCGCAGGTAAGCCGAGTGCTCGCGA
The DNA here is from genome assembly GCA_035571715.1 of Ramlibacter sp. Classification (GTDB taxonomy): domain Bacteria; phylum Pseudomonadota; class Gammaproteobacteria; order Burkholderiales; family Burkholderiaceae_C; genus Ramlibacter. Next base: position 3,312 of record DATNCB010000057.1, on the reverse strand, counting down.
TGCATGAAGGCCACGTATTTCCAGCTGGCTGGTAGCGAGATCGCATACAGCACGATCAGCGCGACCCCGGTGATCAGCGTGAAAGCGCGGCGCACGTTGTTGGGAACGATACCGTAGATGATGTCGAAGCGGACCTCTTCACTGTCCGTCAGGACGAAGGCCGCGCCCCACAGCACGACCCAAAGCCAGCACAGGACACTCAGCTCCTCGGTCCAGGCGAAGGGCCGGTTGAAGACGTAGCGGGCAACGATTTGAATGATGAAGCTGGCGAACATGGTCGCTATCAGGATGACCGCGACGTTCTCGGCCCGTTTGCGTAGCCAGCCCCCCGCCCCCGCTAGAAGTGCCATGCGCACCGCTCAGAGGGCGTTGATCCGCTCGAGCGCGCCCTTCGGCCACTCTGGGCCGTATTTGTCGACGTAGCGCTTCTGGGCGAAAGTCCTGAACGCATTCAGGTCGGGCGCGTAGACCTTCTTCCCGCTGGACTTGTAGAAGTCGATGACTTCCGTCTCCTGGGCCTTGTACCGTGCGGTGTTGTCGTCCATGGCCTTGTCGGCGGCGGCCTGGAACTTGGCCTGCTGGGCGGGAGTCATTGCATCCCAGATCTTCGTCGTGATCGACAGGACGTCGTATCCGATCACGTGACCGGTGAGAACGAACTGATTCGTCACCTCGTAGAACTTCATCTGCCGGCTGGTCACGAGCGGATTGTCCTGGCCATCGATGGCACCGGTTTGCAGCGCCGTGTAGACCTCGGTGAACGGAACGGGCGTCGGATTGGCGCCGATCGACTCGCCCAGGAACTGCCAATACTCCCCGGGCGGCATGCGCAGCTTCATGCCGTTCAGATCAGCCGGTGTCTTGATCGGCTTTTCCGGCTTCAGGTTGACGTGACGCGATCCAAAGTACACCGGCGTGAGGACCTGGATGCCCAGCTGATCCCGCGCCATCTTGATGAACTCGCGGCCGACGTCGCTCTTGAACGTCTTCTTCACGTGTTCGGGATCGCGGAACAGGTACGCGGATGTCATCAGCGACCAGGCGGGAATTTGCTTGGAGATGTCCGCCGGTGCCAGATTGCACAGCTCGAGGTTGCCGCGCTGCATCGCGACCAGTTCGGCCCCCTGCTTGAAAAGCGTGTTGGCCCAGTATGGCTGGAATTCGAAATCGTCCTTGATCGCTGCCGCCAGCGCCTTGTACGCCTCGGCGCGCAGATCCTGCTCATTGAAGGCGCAGCTGAATCGCAGTTTCGGTTTGCCCTGAGCATAGACCGACGGGAGCGCGCCGAGCGCCAGCATCGAGGAGGTTGCAACGAGGGCGGAGCGGCGTGTGATCTTGTGCATGGTTTCCCCTATTGGTGAAGCGACCGAAGCGGATTGCGAATGACCTACTGGCTGTCCTGAATCACGGCTGAAGTACAAGATGAAAATTGGCGGGACACGCCCGGCGGTGGTATCGTAACAGACACCATGGGCATAGGCGAGTCAACTGAGGTACCAGCCGGCTGGGCACTGCCGGCCCTCCGGCCACAGGCCCGCGCCGCCCGGCCGGAGCAGGCGCGATGAGCTTTCCGAAGCTGTTCGAGCCGGGCCGTGTCGGCGCGATGGAGGTGAGAAACCGGATCATCGGCTCGCCGATGGAGCGGAACTACTGCACCGCGGACGGCCGCGTCACGCAGCGCTACATCGACTACATGGAAGCGCGCGCGCGGGGCGGTGTCGGGATGATGTACACGGAGGCGACGTACGTGGACCCGCGCGGCAAGGGCCGCGAGCTCCAGATGGGCCTGCACGACGACAACCTGATCACGCAACTCGCGCGCCTCGTGGCCGCCGTCCACCGGCACGGCGGCCGCGTCGGGCCGGAGCTGAACTTCGGCGGCCGCGTGGTCAATCCCGAAGTCAGCGGCCTCGAGTCGCGCGCGCCTTCAGTCGTGCCATATGCCGGCGCCGGCGGCTGGTCGCCACGGGCGCTGGATCGCGACGGCATTGCCGAACTGATCGACGCCTTCGCTGCGGCGGCGCGGCGAGCCACGGAGGCGGGCTGCGATTTCGTCGGCATCCACGGTGCCCACGGCTATCTGCTCAGCCAGTTCCTGTCACCCTACTGCAATAAGCGTGAAGATGAATTCGGCGGCGATCTCGCCGGCCGGATGCGCTTTCCGCTCGCGGTGGTGGCGGCCGTGCGCCGGTCCATCCGGCCTGAAATGCCGGTGCTCTTCAGGATCAGTGGGGACGAGCACCAGGAGAACGGGCTTTCACTCCCCGATGTCTGCGCGATCGCACCTCACCTGGCCGCGGCAGGCGTGGACCTGATCGACGTATCGGCCGGCATGTACGAGACAAACTGGTGGATTACCCAGCCGATGGAGATGCCGCAAGGCGTGCTCGCGCCGCTGGCGCGCGAGGTGCGCAAGCACGTGCAAGTGCCGGTCAGCGTCTCCGGCCGGCTGACCGATCCCAGCGTCGCCGAACACCTGCTCGAATCCGGCGCATGCGACTTCGTCACGCTGGGGCGCGCCCTGCATGCCGATCCGCAATTCCCGGTGAAGGCGCGCGAAGGCCGGCTGGCGGAAATCTGCACCTGCGTTGCCTGCAACCAGGGTTGCAGCGACATGCATGCTCGCGGCCTGCCGATCGTCTGCCTCGTCAACACGGCCTCCGGGCGCGAGCGCGAATACGCAATCCGGCCGACCCCGGCGAAGAAGCGCATCGTGGTCGTCGGCGGCGGCCCCGCCGGGCTCGAAAGCGCCCGGATCCTCGCGCTGCGCGGGCACGCTGTCACCCTCTTCGAGCGCGACGACGAGCCCGGAGGGCAGCTGCTCTTGAGCCGGCTGGTGCCCGGCCGCGAAGAACTGGCGGGTCATTTGCCCTGGCTGGTGGGAGAAGGCCGGCGCGCCGGGGTACGGTTCGAACTGGGCGTGGAGGCCACGTCTGCGATCGTAATGGCCGAGGATCCCGACTTGATCGTCGTTGCCACCGGCGCGGCGCCGGGCCTGCCCGCGATCCCCGGGATCGTGGACAGCCCGGTCGTGAACCCATACGACATTTTGCGCCGCCCGGTCGGCGGCAGCGGCCGCGCGTTGGTGATCGGCGGCGGCATCCGCGGCATCGGCGTCGCGCGCGTGTTGGCCGCCAAAGGGGTGCGGGTGGACCTGGTCGAGGTCGGCACGGAACTGGCCACCGACATCGCGAGCCGTTCGCGCCGGTTCCAGGCCGGCGCCCTGCTCGAGGAGCCGAATATCACCGTGCACCTGGGCACGACCGTCGAATCGCTCGGAGCCCACGAGGCTGCCTTGTGGAACGGCACCGA
>DATNCB010000056.1:0-6168 GCA_035571715.1 Ramlibacter sp. | reverse complement strand
AAAGCTGGGCGTGTCCCGCACGCCGATTCGCGCCGCGCTGGTCCGGCTGGAGCAGGAGGGTCTGCTGCAGGCGCTGCCCAACGGCGGCTTCGCCGTGCGCACTTTTTCGGAACGCGACGTGTCGGACGCGATCGAGATGCGTGGCACCGTCGAAGGCCTGGCGGCGCGCCTGGCCGCCGAACGGGGCGCGCCCGGAGTCGTGCTGGCGGAAGCGCGTGACTGCCTGGGTCAGATCGATGCGGTACTGAGCCAGCCGGCGCTCGATGACGAAGCGTTCCTGCGCTACGTCACGCTCAACCAGAAATTCCATAACCTGCTCAGCGAGATGGCGGACAGCGACGTCATCAGCCGCGAGCTGGAACGTGTGGTGATGCTTCCATTTGCCTCGCCATCGGCGTTTGTCGTGGTACAGGCCAATTCACCCCGCGCGCGCGATATGCTGGTGGTCGCGCAGGACCAGCACCGCCGGGTGCTGGAGGCGATCGAGAGCCGGGAAGGCGCCCGCGCGGAATCGATCATGCGCGAACACTCGCGCATCGCGCAGAGCAACCTGAGCGAGGCCCTGCGAAGCCACAATCTGGATCGCATGCCCGGCGTGCGGCTGATCCGCAAACGTGGATAGCTGAATACAATCAATCAAGAAGGAGACTCCATGCAAAGAAAAACCATGATCCAGGCCGCAATGGCCGCCGTCCTGCTGGCTGCGAGCAGCCTGGGCATCGCCCAGGACAACAAGTTCAAGATCGGGCTGATCCTGCCGATGACCGGGCCCTTTGCCTCGACCGGCAAGCAGATCGAAGCTGCGGCCAAGCTCTACATGGCGCAGAACGGCGACACCGTGGCCGGCAAGAAGGTCGAGCTGATCATCAAGGACGACACCGGCACACCCGACGTGACCAAGCGGATCGCGCAGGAGCTGGTCGTCAACGACAAGGTGAGCGTGCTGGCCGGCTTCGGCCTGACGCCGCTGGCGCTGGCCACCGCACCGATCGCGACGCAATCGAAGACGCCGCTGGTCGTGATGGCCGCCGCCACCTCGAGCATCACCCAGGCCTCGCCTTACATCGTGCGCACCAGCTTCACGCTGCCGCAGGTGTCGGTGGCGATCGCCGACTGGGCGCCCAAGAACGGCATCAAGAAAGTCGTCACGCTCGTTACCGACTACGGGCCGGGCCTGGATGCGGAGAAATTCTTCAAGGAACGACTGCAGTTCAACGGCGGCCAGGTGGTCGAGAGCTTGCGCGTGCCGCTGCGCAATCCGGATTTCGCGCCGTTCCTGCAAAAGGTGCGCGATGCCAAGCCCGATGCGCTGTTCACGTTCGTGCCATCGGGCGCCGGCGCGGCGCTGATGAAGCAGTTCGCCGAGCGCGGTCTGGACAAGGCCGGCATCAAATTGATAGGCACGGGCGACGTGACCGATGACGACATCCTCAACAGCATGGGCGATGTGGCCGTGGGCGTGGTGACATCGCACCACTATTCGGCGGCGCATCCGTCGCCCGCCAACAAGAAGTTCGTCGAGGCGTTCACCAAGGCCAACAACAACCTGCGTCCGAACTTCATGGCCGTCGGCGGCTACGACGGCATGCGGCTGATCTACGAAGCGGCCAAGAAGACCAAGGGCGCCGGCGGCGATGCGCTGCTGGCCGCCATGAAGGGCCAGATCTGGGAAAGCCCGCGCGGCCCCATGTTCGTCGATGCGCAAACCCGCGATGTGGTGCAGAACGTGTACATCCGCAAGGTCGAAAAGAAGGACGGGCAGCTGTACAACGTGGAATTCGACGTGATCAAGGACGTGAAGGATCCGGGCAAGTCCTGAGTTACTCCTTCCCCCTCCGGGGGAAGGTCGGGATGGGGGCAGCGTGCTGGCGTGCCCCCACCCCCGCCCTCCCCCGGTGGGGGAGGGAGAAATACATCCAACTCGCCCCATGCTCACCATCCTTTTCGACGGCATCGCCTACGGCATGCTGCTGTTCATCCTGGCTGTCGGCCTGGCAGTGACGATGGGGCTGATGAACTTCATCAACCTCGCTCATGGCGCGTTCGCGATGGCGGGCGGCTACATCACCGTGCTGCTGATGCAGCGACTGGAAGTTCCGTTCCTGATTTGCCTGCCGATTGCCTTCATCGGCGCGGCGCTGCTGGGCGCAGTGCTGGAACGCACGCTGTACCGGCCCCTGTATCACAAGCCGCACCTGGACCAGGTGCTGTTCTCCATTGGCCTGACGTTCATGGCCGTGGCCGCGACCGACTATTTCATGGGGTCCACCCAGCAGATCATCCAACTGCCTTCGTTCCTGCGCGGGCGCACCGAGATCGGCAGCGGCGACTGGATCCTGGGCATGGGCCACTATCGCCTCTTCATCATCGCGGTCTGCGCCGCGCTTACCGTGGGCCTGCAATTCGTGCTGGCACGCACCCGATTCGGCAGCCGCTTGCGCGCCTCGGTGGATGACCAGCGCGTCGCGGCCGGCTTGGGCATCAACGTCAACGTCGTGTTCCTCTCCACCTTTGCTTTCGGTTCGGGACTCGCGGGCCTGGGCGGGGCGCTGGGCGCCGAGGTGCTGGGACTGGACCCGACCTTTCCCCTCAAGTTCATGATCTATTTCCTCATCGTCGTTGCGGTGGGCGGCACCTCATCCATCACCGGGCCGCTGCTGGCGGCATTGCTGCTGGGCATCGCCGACGTGTCGGGCAAGTACTACATCCCCAAGCTCGGCGCCTTCATCGTTTACAGCCTGATGATCGTGATCCTGGTGTGGCGGCCGCAGGGCCTGTTCGTGCGCAGGGGCGGCAGGCCGTGAAGAGCGAATCTCAATTACTGCAAAGCGTGTCTCCCGCACAGCAATCGCTGCTCTCCAGCCGGCGCTGGCGGCCCTGGGAGCCGCTGCTGTGGCTCGCCGCTTTCGCCGCGCCCGTGCTGCTGCCCAGCCACGCCTTCATCGTCAATGAAATTGCGATCGTGGCGCTGTTCGCGATTTCCCTCGATATGGTGCTGGGCTACACCGGCATCGTGTCGCTCGGCCACGCGGCTTTCTTCGGCATGGGTGCTTACTCGGCGGCGCTGTTCGCCAAATACTTGATGCCCGATCCAATGGTGGGCCTCGTGGTGGGCATCGCGACTGCGACCTTGCTTGGTGCGATCTTCTCCTTGACCATCCAGCGCGGCAGCGACTTGACTCGGTTGATGGTGACGCTCGGAGCGGCACTGATCCTGCTGGAACTGGCCAACAAGCTCGACTGGCTGACGGGCGGCTCGGATGGTTTGCAAGGCGTCGTCATGGGGCCGCTGCTGGGCCGCTTCGAGTTCGACCTGTCCGGCCGTACGGCGGCCTGGTATTCGCTCACGGTGCTGCTGGTGCTGTTCTTCCTGGCGCGGCGCCTGGTCAATTCGCCGCTGGGCGCGACTTTGAAGGCGATCCGCGACAACCGCCTGCGCGCGATGGCGATCGGTATTCCGGTCGGCTCGCGCCTGTCGGTGTCGTACACGGTGGCGGCCGGCATGGCGGGCGCAGCCGGCGCGCTGCTGGCGCAGACGACCGGCTTCGCCTCGCTGGACCTGTTCGAGTTCCACCGCTCGGCCGACGTGATGCTGATGCTGGTCGTGGGCGGCACCGGCTGGCTCTACGGCGGCGTGGCTGGTGCCATCGTGTTCAAGCTGCTGCAGGACTCGCTGTCTGCCATCACGCCGCAGTACTGGACTTTCTGGCTCGGCCTGTTTCTGGTGGTGCTGGTGCTGGTTGGCCGCGAGCGGCTGATCCGGCCCTGGACCTGGTTCGGCAACGGGCGCAAGACGTGAACGCCGCTGCGTCCGACCCCACGGTGCTGAGTGCGACCGGCCTGGTCAAGCGCTTCGGCGGCATCATGGCGACCAGCCATGTGTCGCTCCACCTCAAGAAGGGCGCACGGCACGCGCTGATCGGACCGAACGGCGCCGGCAAGACCACCCTGGTCAACCTGCTGACCGGCGTGCTCGACGCTTCGGAGGGGCAGATCACGCTGGAAGGTCACGACATCACGCGTCTGCCGCCGCACCAGCGCGTGCGCCGCGGCCTGGTCCGTACCTTCCAGATCAATCAGTTGTTCGACAGCCTCACGCCCCTGGAGACCCTCGCGCTGACCGTGTCGATGCACCAGGGCGTGGGAGCCAAGTGGTGGCAGCCGCTCGGAGCACGCCGGGCCGTGGCGCAGCGTTGCGACCAGTTGCTGGAGCAGTTTCACCTCACCAGCGTGAAGGACCAGCCGACGCGGGTGCTGGCCTATGGCAAGCGGCGGTTGCTCGAGATCGCCATCGCCCTGGCCTGCGAGCCGCGCGTGCTGTTGCTGGACGAGCCGGTCGCGGGCGTGCCGGCCGGTGAGCGCGAGGAACTGCTGCGCACCGTCGCGGATCTGCCGGCCGACGTGTCGGTGTTGCTGATCGAGCACGACATGGACCTCGTGTTCAGCTTCGCCACGCGCATGACGGTGATGGTCAATGGCGCCGTCTTGACCGAAGGAACGCCGCTGGAGATCTCGAACGACGCGCGAGTCAAGGCGGTCTACCTGGGCCACGGAGACAGCCGCGATGACTGAGTTGCTGCAGGTCGACAACCTGAGCGCCGGCTACGGCGAGGCCGTGATCCTGGATCGGGTTTCGCTGACGCTGCCGGCGGGCGAAACCATGGCGCTGCTCGGGCGCAATGGGACCGGCAAGACCACGCTGATCAACACGCTTGCAGGCGCCACCCGGCAGCACGGCGGCGCGATCAGGTTGGCCGGCATCGAGCTGCACAAGTTGCCCTCCCACGAGCGAGCGGCAGCCGGCATCGGTTGGGTGCCGCAGGAACGCAACATCTTCAAGTCGTTGACGGTGCATGAGAACCTCACTGCGGTGGCGCGGCCGGGTCCGTGGACGCCGGCCCGCGTCTACGAGATGTTCCCGCGTCTGGGCGAGCGCAAGGCGAACCTTGGCACACAGCTGTCGGGCGGCGAGCAGCAGATGCTCGCCGTGGGCCGCGCGCTCGCGCTCAATCCGCGCCTGCTGTTGCTGGACGAGCCGCTGGAAGGCCTGGCGCCGATCATCGTCAAGGAACTGCTCCGGGCGATCGCCCGCATCACCCGTGACGAAGGCCTGTCGGCAATCATCGTCGAGCAGCATCCGCAGGCGATCCTGGCGATCTCGCACCGGGCCGTCGTGCTCGACCACGGAACGGTCGTGCATTCCGGCGCCGCGCAGGACCTGAGGGACGCGCCCGAGCTGCTGGACCGGCTGCTGGGTGTGGCGCGCTGACGCCATACTTCGTGCATCGTCATGATGCATTCCATGCTGAATCGAAGACACCTGTTCGCGTTCACAGCGGGTGCGGCGCTGCCGTGGTGGGCCTGGAGCCAACCCTTTCCTTCGAGGCCGCTCAAGATCGTCGTGCCGAATGCGGCGGGCGGCGCGGCGGACCTCACAGCGCGCACGGTGGCGCAGAAGATCGCCGGGCCCCTGGGCGCGAGCGTCATCATCGAAAACAAGCCGAGCGCCGGAGGCATCGTGGCCGGCGAGCTGGTGGCCCGCGCCGAGCCGGACGGCCACACGATGCTGCTGATCTCCAGCGGCACGGCAGTCAGCGCGGCGCTCTTCAAGGCATTGCCATTCGATACGCTCAAGGACTTCGCGCCGGTGTCCATGCTGGCAACGTTCGATCTGGCCATCGTCGTGAAGGAGGGCGGGCGTTTCAAGAACCTCGGTGCGTTGCTGGCCTACGCCCGCGCCAATCCGGGCAAGCTCAACCTGGGGACGCCGCAAGTCGGCACGACGCAGAACCTGGCGGCCGAGCTATTCAAGTCGACGGCCGGTATCGATTTGCAGGTGATTCCGTTCAATGGCACGCCGCCGGTGATCACGGCGCTGCGAGGCGGCGAGCTCGATGCCGCCATCGACATTCTCGGGCCTTTGATGCCGCAGATCACCGCCCATGCGCTGCTGCCGCTGGCGGTGCTGGGCGCCCAGCGCGCGCCGCAGTTGCCGGACGTGCCCGCCGCCCGCGAGAGCGGTGGCACGCTGGCGGCATTCAACGTCTCGTCATGGAACGGTCTGGCGGTGCCGGCAAAGACGCCGCCCGAGGTGATCGCACGCTTGAACCGCGAAGTGCACGGTGCACTGGCCCAGCCGGACGTGAAGAAGCGGCTGCTGGAACTCAA
>DATNCB010000055.1:0-2515 GCA_035571715.1 Ramlibacter sp. | reverse complement strand
CTGCTCGAACAGCTGCGGTTCATGCGCGCCAATCCGTCGGCCGGCTCGGCCCGCATGACAGAGTTTGGCTCGGCCCGAACCGAATATCTGGCGCCGCTGCGAACCGGGTACCTCGCGCCGAGGACGCTGGCTGCCCTCTTGACTGCGCGTGCCGCCCATCGCGATGCGCAGATCGTCGCGGGCTGTACCGACGTCGGCCTATGGGTGACCAAGATGCATATGCAGTTCGCCATGGTGCTCGACGTCACCGGCGTGGAGGAACTGCGCCGCGTCGAGAGCTACGACAACCATATCGCCATCGGAGCAGCTGTGACGCTGACCGATGCGTTCGAAGCGTTGGTCGCCGAGCGGCCCCAGCTCAAGACGTTCGCCAACCGTTTTGCCGGCGTGCCAACGCGCAACTCGGGCACGCTCGGAGGCAACGTCGCCAACGGTTCGCCGATCGGGGACTCCATGCCGCTGCTGATCGCGCTGCGCGCGCATGTGGTGCTGATGAGCACAGCCGGCCACCGCGAGATGCCGCTGGAAGATTTCTATACCGGCTACCGCAAGAACGTGCTGGCGGGCGACGAGGTGCTGGCCTGGGTCAAGGTGCCGCGCCCCCACCCGCAAGAGTTTCTGCGCGCCTACAAGATCAGCAAACGCTACGACGACGACATCTCGGCGGTCTGCCTGGTGATCAACCTCACGGTCGAGGACGACTCGGTCGCGAAAATCTCGATCGGGGCCGGCGGTGTCGCTCCCACTCCGGCCCGCGCCGTGCAGACCGAAACCTTCCTGCTCGGCCAGCCGTGGACGGAGGCCACGGCGCGCGAAGCTGCCAAGGTGCTGCGCAGCGAATTCCAGCCGATCTCCGACATGCGAGCCTCGGCCGGCTATCGCAGCGAAGTGCTGGGCAATCTGGTGCAGCGCTTCTGGTTGGAGAGCCAGGGCGTGCGGCAGATCAACCTGGAGAGCTTTGAGCTCGAGGAGCCCACGGCATGAACATGCGCGACGACGAGTTCACGGCGGCCACGGGCGGCGGGCCCGGCGGCGCGGCCGACGCGGGCGAGCGCAACTTCGCGCCCGCGACGCTTTCGCCGCACTTGCCCGCGTCCGGTGGCCCGGCCGGCGGCGTCGCGCGCCCGCATGAAAGCGCCCGCGCGCATGTGACCGGTAGCGCGACCTACATCGACGACATCGCCGAAGTCAAAGGCACGCTGCACGCGGCGCCGATCCTCTCGACCGTCGCCCACGGCCGCCTGCTCGGCGTCGACACAGGGGCAGCACTGGCGATGCCCGGTGTGCGCGGCGTGGTGCTGGCCGGGGACATCCCGGGCGATCCGGTTCTCGCGACCTTCGTGCATGACGAACCTGTCTTCGCCCGCGACAAAGTCGAACACATCGGGCAGGTGGTCGGACTGGTCGTCGCGGAGACGGTAATGCAGGCGCGGCGTGCGGCGCGCCAGGTGCAACTCAAGATCGAAGCCCTTCCTGCCGTGCTGTCGCCGCGCGCAGCGCACGCGGCGAAAAGCTATGTGCTGCCGCCCGTTACGGTGCGGCGCGGCGATCCTGAGGGCGCACTGGCCACGTCGCCGCACACACTGGACGGCCAGCTCGAAGTGGGCGGCCAGGAGCATTTCTATCTGGAAGGCCAGGTCGCCTACGCGCTGCCGCTGGAACAGGAGCAGTGGCGGGTCTACTCCAGCACGCAGCACCCCGGCGAAGTCCAGCATTGGGTAGCGCACGCGCTCGGCCTGGAGAACAACGCCGTCACCGTGGAATGCCGGCGCATGGGCGGCGGTTTCGGCGGCAAGGAAACGCAGGCCGGCCAGCTGGCCGTGTGGGCAGCGCTGGCGGCGCGCAAGTTCGGTCATCCCGTCAAATTGCGGCTGGACCGCGATGACGATTTCCTGATCACCGGCAAGCGCCATCCCTTCGCCTACGACTGGCGCGTCGGCTTCGACGATACCGGGCTGGTCACGGCGCTGAAGCTCACCATGCTGGCCAACTGCGGCTTCTCGGCCGACCTGTCCGGGCCGGTGGCCGACCGCGCGGTCTTCCACGCCGACAACGCGTATTTCCTGAGCGACGTCGAGATCGCCTCGTACCGCTGCCGGACCAACATCCAGAGCCACACCGCCTTCCGCGGCTTCGGCGGCCCGCAAGGGGTGATCGTGATCGAGGCCATCCTGGGCGACATCGCGCGCCATCTCGGCCTCGACCCGCTGGACGTGCGCATGCGCAACCTGTACGGCGTGCAGGACCGCAACGTCACGCATTACCAGATGAAGGTGGAAGACAACATCCTGCAGCCGCTGCTGTCGAAGCTCGACCAGACCTCCAACTACCGGCAGCGGCGCGCGGCGATTGCGGCGTGGAATGCGAAGAGCCCCGTCATCAAGCGCGGCATCGCCATCACGCCGGTGAAGTTCGGCATCAGCTTCACGGCGACCTTTTTCAACCAGGCCGGCGCGCTGGTGCATGTGTACACCGACGGCAGCGTGCAGGTGAACCACGGCGGCACCGAGATGGG
>DATNCB010000054.1:0-2985 GCA_035571715.1 Ramlibacter sp. | reverse complement strand
TGAACCGGGTGGCCGATCTCTCGCGCCTTGTGACATGATGAGGTTGTCATGAAACTCGTGATCCTCGACCGCGACGGAACCATCAACGCCGACAGCGACGAATACATCAAGTCGCCCGATGAGTGGTTGCCGCTGCCGGGCTCGCTCGAAGCGATCGCGCGGCTCAATCACGCCGGCTGGCATACCGTCATCGCGTCGAACCAGTCGGGGCTGGGGCGCGGGCTGTTCGACGTGGCCTCGCTCAATGCCATCAACGCCAAGATGCACAAGATGCTGGCGGCGCAGGGCGGCCGCATCGACGCGGTGTTCTATTGCCCGCACAGTCCTGACGAAGGCTGCCTGTGCCGCAAGCCCTCTCCCGGCCTGTTCGAACAGATCGGCGAGCGCTTCGGGGTCGACCTGAAGGGCGCTCCGGTCGTGGGCGATGGGCTGCGCGACCTGCAGGCCGGCGTGGCGGCCGGGTGCGAACCGCACCTGGTGCTGACCGGCAAGGGCGCGGCTTTCCGCGGGCGCTCGCTGCCCGAAACCTATCCGGCCGCCACCATGGTGCACGAGGATCTCGCCGCGTTCGCGGACTGGCTGATCGCCCGGCAGGCAAGCGCGAAGATCCATACCTGATCCGGCGGCTCATGGCCCTCGTCCGCTCGACGATCCACGCCATCTGGACGCTGCTGACGGTGGTGCCATGGGCCATCGCCATCGTGGTGGGTTCGCTCTGGCGCGACAAGCTGGATTTGTACTGGATGGCAGCGCATTGGCTGAGCTGGGTGATCAGCGGCGCCCGCTTCATCCTGGGCATCGAAGTGCGCACCCAGGGCATGGAAAACCTGCCGGTCGGTGCGACCAGTCCGGCCGTGCTGCTGGTCAAGCACCAGTCGACGCTGGAGACTTTCCTGATGCCCACACTGATGCCGCACCCGCTGGCGTATGTATTCAAGAAGGAACTGCTGCAGGTGCCCTTCTTCGGCTGGGCCATGGGGCGGCTGGACATGGTGCACATCGACCGCAAGTTGAGGGCCCAGGCCTTCGCCAAGGTGGTGGAGCAGGGCCAACGGCTGCTGGCGCAGGGTGTCTGGGTCATCATCTTCCCCGAGGGAACGCGCATCCCGCGCGGCCAGAAGGGAACCTACAAGCACGGCGGCACGCGCCTCGCGGTCGCGACCGGCGCGCCCGTGATCCCCATTGCAGTGACCTCGGCCACGGTCTGGCCGCGCAAGGCTTTTGTCAAGCGGCCCGGCGTGGTGCACGTGTCGATCGGCAAGCCGATCCCGAGCCAGGGCCGCGACCCCGACGACTTGATGCGCGAGGTCGAGGACTGGATCGAATCCGAGATGCATCGGCTCGATCCGCAGGCGTACGAATAAGTCACGCGAGCATGTTTTTGCGCGGCCAAAACAGCGGCAAAACGCAGCGGCTCAGATAAACTCATCGGCATGTTCCGGCTGTTGCAGCTTACCCTCGACTTATTCGATTCCTCCGCCGCCGCTCCAGCCCCGCACCTGGAGCCTAAAGCCCCGTCCCACCGCAAGCGCACTACTCCGCGTGCTACAGAACCAATAGCAGCCGCAGCATCGCCCGAACTGCTGGACCAGATCCTTGCGCCCGCCGCATTTCGCCACCCGCGCGCCAACCGTGAAGCGCTGCTGGGCGACTTCGTGGTCGGTTACGAATTTCGCCGCGTCAAGCGCCGCAACATCGGCTTCATGGTCGGGGCCGACGGGCTCACGGTGAGCGCCCCGAAGTGGGTGCCGCTGTACGAGGTGGACGCCGCGGTCAAGAGCAAGTCCGGCTGGATCGTCAAGAAACTCGGCGATGCACACGAGCGCCACCGGCGCATCGAATCGGCCCGCATCGAGTGGCAGGACGGGGCGACATTTCCCTTCCTCGGCGAGCAGGTGATCGTCGTCCTGGACCCGCGCCATGGCTTCGACGAGGTTGGCGCGGTGCTCAATACAGATGGCGAGGCATTGCCCGGCGTGCCGCGGCTCACCCTTCATATCGGCCTGCCGCACAACGCGCAGGCCACCCAGATACGCGATGCGGTCCAGGCCTGGCTGATGCGGCAGGCCCGGCGCCTGTTCACCGAGCGGCTGGCTCATTTCGCGCCGCTGCTGGGCGTGCAGTGGCGCAAGCTCGTCCTCAGCAACGCCGGCACCCGCTGGGGCACCGCGCACGCGGACGGATTGATCCGCCTGAACTGGCGGCTGGTGCACTTCCGGCTGCCGGTGATCGACTACGTGGTGGCTCACGAACTGAGCCACCTGCGCGTGATGGACCACAGCCCCCGTTTCTGGGAGACGGTGCGCACCGTGGTCCCCGATTACGCGCAACTGCGCGGACAGCTCAAAGACGAATCCCTGCCGCCGTGGTGAGGGTGGCAGGACGCGCTGACACAAGCCATCGCGCCTTACACTGCTGCGTCGGCGCCAAGGTATCGGCAGCGGGCAAACAGAGGAAACTGAGATCATGGGTGACAGGCTGAGTCTGCGCGAGCGCCTGCTGCTGCTGGTGGTGGCTGCGATGCTGCCGCTGACCGCGCTGTTGGTCTGGATATCGGTGCGCGAGATGCAAGACGACATCCAGGACGCGCAGACGCAGCTGATGTTCGCCGCGTCGCTCATCGCCGCCCACCAGGACCGCAATGTGGCAGACGCGCGGAATCTGCTCGCGACCATCGGTGCGATGCCGCAGATGCGCAGGCCTGAAAGCAAGAGCTGCGAAAAATTCTTCCAGACCCTGCACACCCTGCATCCGGTCTACTCGAATTTCGGCATTGTTGATCTGAACGGCGACGCCGTGTGCGCTGCCAGCGGCCGGGACTTCAGCCTGGCCGACCGGCCCTATTTCGCTCAGGTTCTGGCCGAACGCCGCTTCGTGATGGGTGCGCCGGCATCCGGCAAGATATCCAAACGATTCATCGTGCCCTTCGCGCGGCCCATATTCGATGGCGACAAGGTGACCGCTATCGCATTCGCGGCGCTCGAC
>DATNCB010000053.1:0-7680 GCA_035571715.1 Ramlibacter sp. | reverse complement strand
GGCGGCGCGGGCAATGGGCAGGTCGGTGAAATACCAGCGATCGATCAGCGGGCCGATCTTGGCGAACATGGCCGCGAGATCCTTGTCGGCCATCGCGCCAAACACCGCGTGCGTGGCCGGATAGAAGCCCATCGCATCGAGATTGGCCGCCAGCGCCGCCACCGAATGCGGGTTGTGCGCCACGTCCAGCACCAGCGCCGGCTGGCCCGGCACGATCTGGAAGCGGCCCGGCAGTTCCACCATGGCCAGCCCGTTGCGCACGGCCTGCGCCGTCACCGGCAGCTGGTTGTGCAGCGCCTCCAGGGCGGCCAGTACGCCCGATGCGTTGATGAGCTGGTTGGCGCCGCGCAGGGCCGGATAGGCCAGACCCGCATAGCGCCGGCCGCGTCCGGCCCAGGCCCATTGCTGCTTGTCGCCCGAGAAATTGAAGTCGCGCCCCAGGGTCCAGAGGTCGGCGCCGATCTCGACGGCCCGGTCCAGCACGCTTTGCGGCGGCACGGGGTCGCTTACGACCGCGGGCTTGCCGGTGCGCAGGATGCCGGCCTTTTCGCGGCCGATGCTCTCGCGGTCGTCGCCCAGATAGTCCATGTGATCCAGCGCGATGCTGGTGATCACCGCGCAGTCGGCATCGACGATATTGACCGCATCGAGCCGCCCGCCAAGACCTACTTCGAGGATCGCAACGTCGAGCTTCGAAGCCGCCAGCAGGCTCAGGATGGCCAGCGTCGTGAATTCGAAATACGTGAGCAGCACATCGCGCCGCGCCGCCTCCACCCGCTCGAAATGCGGCAGCAGAGCTTCGGCTTTCACGATCTCGCCATGGATGCGGCAGCGTTCCTCGAAATGCACGAGATGCGGCGAGGTGTACACGCCGGCGCGATAGCCGGCCTGTAGCGCAATCGCCTCGAGCATGGCGCAGGTCGAGCCCTTGCCATTGGTGCCTGCCACGGTGATCACGGGACTTGCAAAACGGATCGCCATCCGATCGGCAACGGCTCTCACGCGGTCGAGCCCGAGCTCGATGTTCTTGGGGTGCAACTGCTCGCACCAGGCGAGCCATTCCGTGAGGGTCTTCATGGCAACGGGATTATCCCGGTACCTGGGAACTGGGCCGATCGTGCTCGACAGGGTGATTTACAAAAAGACGCACCGAATGTGCATGCTGCACATTTACCATCGCGCCCATGGACGCCCCTGTCTTGTACCCACCGATCGCAGCGCTGAACGCCGAACAGGAAGCCCTGCTTGCCGCACTGGAACCCGTGCTCGCGCCGCTGGCGCAGCTATGCATCGGCAAGAACATCACCATCCAGGTCATCGAGGAGCAATTTCGCGCCGCCTTCGTGAAAGCAGCCCACGAAGTGCATGACGACCTGCCCAGCCAACGCCGCACCAGCCGCATCAGCACCACCACCGGGCTGACGCGGCGCGCGGTGGCACGCCTGCAGCATCGGCGCACGACCGGGCCGCAGCAGCTGCGGCGTTCGCCGGTGACCGAGTTGTTCACGCGCTGGGTGTCCGATCCGGCGTGGCAGACGGCCAGCCAGCAGCCGGCCGCCTTGCCGCGCCAAGGCGCCCTGCTGAGCTTCGAAGCGCTGGCCCAGTCCGTTACCCGCGACGTCCACCCGCGCACGCTGCTGGACGAACTGGTCCGCCTCAAGCTGGCCCGGCACGATGAGGAAACCGACATGGTGCACCTGCTGCGCGATGCCTTCGTGCCGCGTGGCGACTGGTCTCGCATGGTCGCATTTCTGGGTAGCAACGTGGGCGACCATCTGCGCGCAGCCACCGCCAATGTCCTGGGCGATGGCCGCCAGCACCTGGAGCAGGCCATATCCGCGGACGAACTGTCCGAGCAGTCGCTGGCCGCGGCGCAAAAGCTGATGGCTCAGCAGTGGCGCACGCTCCTGGCCGAGGTCGCACCCCAGCTCGAAGCGATGATCGCAAGCGATCGCGCCGCGGGGCGCGTCCAGAACCGGTCCCTGCGCATCGGCCTGTACACGTGGTCTCAGCCGATGCCTGGATCCGAGCCTAACTTCAACCGCAAGGAGTCGAACGCATGAATCCACGAAAAAACTACGTGGCCGCCGTCGGGTTCACCCGCCGCGAAGGATTGATCGCGCTGATCGGCGGCATTGCAACCCTGTCGGGTTGCGGGGGCGGCGGGGGCAGCAGCGGCCTCCTCGGCAGCATCGCTTCGGTGGGCAGCGGCGGCACTGGGTCGTTCTCCAGCGGCGCCATCACTGGCTTCGGCTCCATCATCGTCAACGGGGTCCGATTCGACGACAGCAAGGCGACGATCACCGATGACGACGGCGTTTCACACAATTCCGGCGACCTGAAGCTTGGCATGGTCGTTTCAGTCACCGGCTCCACCGTCGTCGTCGGCACTACCGGCAGCAGCGCAACTGCAAACACCATCACGTTCGGCAGCGAATTGCGCGGGCCGATCGACAGCATCGGCAGCCAGAGCCTGGTGGTGCTCGGCCAGACGGTGCAGATCGGGACCAACACCGTGTTCGACAACGCGATCGTGGGAGGCCTGGCGGGCCTGAGCGTCGGCCAGACCATCGAGGTGGACGGCTTTGTCGACCCGGCCGCCAACACGATTCAGGCGACGCGCATCGAGCGCACCGGCAACACCAACGAGTTCAAGCTGCAGGGTGTGGTACAGGCGCTGAACACGACCGCCAAGACGTTCACGATCGGTGCGCTGACCATCAGCTACGCAGGTATCGCGACCACCGACCTGCCCGCCCTGGCCAATGGCCTGCTGGTTCGCGTGCGCCTGGCCACCACGCCCGCAACCGGGACGCGCACGGCTACCCGGATCCGTGCCGTCGCGCGCGAGGTTGAAGAGCGCGACGAGGCGGAACTGGAAGGCACGGTGACGGCGTTCACCTCGACTTCCACCTTCAGCGTGAATGGCGTGGCCGTGGACGCGGGCAAGGCCTCGTTCCCGAACGGCTCGGCCGGCCTCAGGCTCGGGGCGCGGGTCGAGGTCGAGGGGACTGTCACCAATGGCGTGGTGGTCGCGACAACGGTCAAGGTCGAAAACGAGGCCGAGGTGGAAAACCAGGAGTTCGAGCTTCATGGAACGGTTTCCAACCTGAACACCACGAACAAGACCTTCGTGATTCGCGGCGTGACGGTCAGCTTCGCCGGGACCGTGAGGTTCGACAAGGGTGACGCCAGCACGCTGGCGACGGTCAACGGCACGACCGCGATCGTGGAAGTCAAAGGCACGAACAACGCTGCGACCAACAGCGTGACGGCCACGAGGATCAGTTTCGACAACTAAAGCGGCCGGCAAGCGGCAGGGCCGGAACCTTCATGTTCCAGCCTTGCCGCACAATGCCGCCATGATTGTCCTGTACGGCATAACCAACTGCGACACCGTCAAGAAGGCGCGGGCCTGGCTGGCCGGGCACGAGGTCGCATATCGCTTTCACGACTTCAAGAAAGAGGGTGTGCCTCGTGAGCGGCTGGACGCATGGATTGCGCAGGTGGGTTGGGACCAGCTGCTCAATCGCAAGGGCACGACCTGGCGCAAGCTGGATGCGTCCGCCCAGGAAGGCGCGCAGGATGCCGCCGGCGCGAAGGCGTTGATGCTGGCAAATCCGAGCGTCATCAAGCGGCCGGTGGTGGAATGGAGTGGGAAGACCACAGTGGGTTTCGACGCCGCGCAATGGGCGTTGCTTGTGCGCCCCTGAATCCCTACTTTTACCGTCGCTTTACCCGAAAGGGGGCGGCAACTTTACCTGTCCTTCCTAAAATTTGGGTATGGCAATAAGCCAAGGAGCCATCATGAAGAAAACTGTTCTGTTTACGGCGATGGGCGTGCTGTCGGCTTTTGGTTCGGTGGCGCTCGCCCAGGAAAGCGGGCGGGTGATTTCCAGCACGCCGGTCATCCAGCAGGTGGCCGTGCCGCGCCAGGTCTGCAGCTACCAGCCGGTGGCGGTGCAGCAGCCCAATACGGGCGCCGGGACCGTGATCGGAGGGCTGGCAGGGGGTGCGATCGGCAACCAGATCGGTCATGGCGACGGCCGCGCCGCAGCCACCATCCTGGGCGTAGTCGGCGGCGCACTGCTGGGCAACCGCATCGAGAGCAACAACAACGCGCCGCAGGTGCAAAACGTCCAGAACTGCACCACGCAGACCTCTTACGAAAATCGCACGGTAGGCTACAACGTGGTGTACGAGTACGCCGGCAGGCAGTACACGACTCAGATGGCCAACGATCCGGGAGCGACCGTCCAACTGCAAGTAACGCCGATGGGCGGCAGTGCGGCCCCGCAGATGCCTGAAAACTCCACCGGCGTGATCGTGGCGCCTCCGGTTGGGCAAGCCGGGCAGCCGATCGGCCAGGTAGTAGGGGTCCCGCCGGCGGGGGTCTACCCTGCGGCTTATCCTGCGGCTTACCCCGTGGCGTATCCGGCGCCTTATCCTGTTGCTTATCCCGCCTACTACGGCGCGCCCTATTACTACCCGCCGATCGGGATATCGCTGGGCTTCGGCTTTTCCAGCGGTCACTTCGGCCACCATCGCTGGCGCTGAAGGCCGGCGCCCTGCGGGGCGATCGGCAAGATCATGAGGGTCTGACGGTGCGGGCCAAAGCCCGCGCGCTGCCCAGCTAAAATCGGCAGTTCCCTTTCTGCGGCGTTCCCGCACCCGAGGAACGACCTTTGATGATCACCGAAACAATCGAGGGCGCCCGCGTCGGCGCCAAGGCCAATGTGTACTTCGACGGCAAGTGCGTGAGCCATAGCATCACGTTGCCGGACGGTTCGAAAAAATCCGTCGGGGTGGTCTTGCCGGCCGAGCTGACTTTCAATACCGGCGCGCCGGAGACCATGGAATGCGTGGCAGGCGGCTGCGAATACAAACTGGCCGGCAGCCAGGCCTGGCAGAAAAGCGGCCCCGGGGAGCGCTTCAGCGTCCCGGGCAATTCGAGTTTCCAGATCCGCGTGAACGAGGCCTACCACTACATCTGCCACTTCGGCTGAACCGGCATTTCCCCATGAGCACCATCCTCGAACATCTCCCGGCCGGCCAGAAGGTCGGCATCGCGTTTTCCGGCGGCCTGGACACCAGCGCTGCACTGCACTGGATGCGCCAGAAGGGCGCGATCCCGTACGCGTACACCGCGAACCTGGGCCAGCCCGACGAGCCCGACTACGACGATATTCCGCGCAAGGCGATCCAGTACGGCGCGGAAAAAGCGCGCCTCGTCGACTGCCGGATGCAGCTCGCCCATGAGGGCATTGCGGCACTGCAGGCCGGCGCCTTCCACATTTCCACGGCGGGCGCGACCTACTTCAACACGACGCCGCTGGGGCGCGCCGTGACGGGCACGATGCTGGTGGCCGCGATGAAGCAGGACGACGTCCACATCTGGGGCGACGGCAGCACCTTCAAGGGCAACGATATCGAGCGCTTCTATCGCTACGGCCTGCTCACCAATCCTCATCTCAAGATCTACAAGCCGTGGCTGGACCAGGCTTTCATCGACGAGCTGGGCGGCCGGGCCGAGATGTCGGCCTTCATGCAGCAGGCTGGCTTTGCGTACAAGATGTCGGCCGAGAAGGCCTATTCCACCGACTCCAACATGCTGGGAGCCACGCACGAGGCGAAAGACCTGGAACAACTGAGCACCAACATCAAGATCGTCAATCCGATCATGGGCGTGGCGTTCTGGAAAGAGGAAGTCGCGGTGAAGGCCGAGACGGTGAAGGTGCGCTTCGAAGCAGGCCAACCCACCGCGCTGAACGGCAAGACGTTCGCCGATCCTGTCGAGCTGATCCTGGAGGCCAACCGGATCGGTGGGCGCCACGGCCTGGGCATGAGCGACCAGATCGAGAACCGCATCATCGAAGCCAAGAGCCGCGGCATCTATGAGGCGCCGGGGCTGGCGCTGCTGTTCATCGCCTACGAACGCCTGGTCACCGGCATCCACAACGAGGACACCATCGAACAGTACCGCGACGGTGGCCGGCGGCTGGGACGGCTGCTTTATCAGGGCCGCTGGTTCGATCCGCAGGCCATCATGCTGCGCGAGACCGCCCAGCGCTGGGTCGCCCGCGCGATCACCGGCGAGGTGACGCTGGAATTGCGCCGCGGCAACGACTACTCGCTGCTGGATACGGTTTCGCCCAACCTGACCTACGCTCCAGAGCGCCTGAGCATGGAGAAGGTGGAAAACGCACCGTTCTCGCCGAAGGACCGCATCGGCCAACTGACCATGCGCAACCTCGACATCGTGGACACGCGCGAGAAGCTGGGCTTGTACACGAAGGCGGGTTTGCTGTCGGTAGGCGGCGGCGCCGCCCTGCCGAGCCTGGGGGACGGCCACAAGGAGTGACGTCTTGTTTCGTAGGGGTCGCAGGTTTGCCCCCTTGAAAGAAGTGGTCTTTTGGTGCTCAAATGAGCTTGCCGCCGGGCGTCGTCCGCCGGGCAACGGTTCCGCCGGCGAGGAGGTGAACCATGAAGCATTGGCAAGACTCAACCAACGCAGCGCTGGGTGCCTGGTTGATCGTCTCTCCCTTGGCGCTGGGGTTTCAAGGCGATTTGATGGCACTGGCGAACACCGCGATCGTCGGCGTGCTGCTCGTCGCAACGGCACTCGGGGCGATCTTCGTTCCGCGAGCCTGGGAGGAATGGACGGAGACGGCCTTGGGGCTGTGGCTCGCCGTCTCGCCCTGGATCCTCGGGTTCCAGCTGCAAGTGGCCAAGATGAATGCTCTGGTGATCGGCCTGCTGGTCCTCACGCTCGCACTCTGGGCACTGCAGGACCACGAAGCCGGCCTGGGCGAAAAAGCGGCGCACTAGCTCGCTGAGATCCCCGAATGGATCGCGACTGTAGCGATCCCCTGGCGTGACGCGAGCCGGCGCCTGCGTGTAAGCTGGCGCCCCACGTCAGGAGACCGCGATGGCCCGCTTTCAGCTCATCGTCAATGGAGCCTCCCGGCCGGTCGAGGCCTGGGACGGCGACATGCCTTTGCTCTACGCCTTGCGCAACGACTTGGGCCTGCACGCCGCCAAGTTCGGCTGCGGCCTGGGCCAGTGCGGCGCCTGCACCGTACTGGTGGATGGCAAGCCCACGCGATCCTGCGTCACCAAGATTTCCGAAGCCGCCGGCAAGCAGGTCACAACGGCCGAAGGCCTGGGCTCACCTGACAAGCCCCACCCGGTCCAGGCTGCTTTCATTGCCGAGCAGGCCGCGCAGTGCGGCTACTGCACCAATGGCATGGTGATGGGAGCGGTCGCGCTGCTGAAGGCCAACCCCCAGCCCACCCGCGAACAGGCGCAGGCCGCGCTCGCCGGCAACCTGTGCCGGTGCGGCTCTCACGACCGCGTGCTCAAGGCCGTGGCACGGGCCGCCGGCCAGAGGAAGGCCTGACATGGACACGCTCGCCCTGGCCCAATCCACGCGTCGCGATCTGCTCAAGGCCGGCGCCCTCGTCGTCGGTTTTTCGTTTTCCGGGCTCCGGCCGGCGTGGGGCCAAGCCCTTGCCGGCCCGCGTCCCAACCTGTCCCTCGGTGAAGTCGATTCCTTCCTGGCGCTGCGCCAGGACGGCTCGGCGGTGATCTATTCGGGCAAGGTCGACCTGGGCACCGGTCACCGCATCGCGATGCGCCAGATGGTTGGCGAAGAGTTGTCGCTGGCGGTCGAACGCATCG
>DATNCB010000052.1:0-3659 GCA_035571715.1 Ramlibacter sp. | reverse complement strand
GTCACCATCCAGGCCCAGGTGCTCGACCTGATGCGCACGCTGCGCGAGGAGACCGGCACGGCGATCATCCTCATCACGCACGATCTGGGCGTAGTGGCCGAACTGGCCGATGAAGTCGTCGTCATGTATTCGGGGCTGATCGTCGAGCGCGCGCCGGTTGCTCGCCTGTTCGATCATCCGCAGCATCCGTACACGATCGGCCTGCTGGGCTCCATCCCGAGCCTGCATCTGCAGCAGGAGCGCCTGCATGCCATCGACGGCCAGGTGCCCACGCCGATGACGCAGGTGAAGGGCTGCCGCTTCGCGCCGCGCTGCCCGTTCGCCATCGACAAGTGCCGGGAAGAGGCGCCGCCATTGATGGATATGGGCGACGGGCAGCAGGCGGCGTGCTGGCGCGCGCCGCTGGAAGAAGTCGTGCCCCCACCCCAACACTCCCCCGGAAGGGGAGGGAGTTTTTTCCCCAGTGAGGTCGCTCTGTGACCGCACTGCTGCGCGCCGAAAACCTGGTCAAGCATTTCCCGCTGCGCCAGCACATGTTCGGCCGGCAGACAGCGGTGGTGCACGCGGTGGACGGCCTGAACTTCGAGCTGCGCGAGCGCGAGACGATGGCGCTGGTCGGCGAATCGGGTTGCGGCAAGTCCACGGTCGGCCGGCTGGTGCTGCGCCTGCTGGACGCCACCTCGGGCAAGGTGTGGTTTCGCGGCGAGGACTTGATGGCGCTGTCGCCGCAGGCCCTGCGTGCCAGGCGCCGCGACCTGCAGATGATCTTCCAGGACCCGTATTCGTCGCTCAATCCGCGCATGACCGTGGAGCAGACGCTGGTGGAGCCGCTGGGGCTGCACGGCCTGGCGATCGGGCGGCGGCGCGAGCGGGCGGCGCAGTTGTTGGATGTCGTCGGCCTCGCGCCCCAGTATCTGCAGCGCTATCCGCACGAGTTCTCGGGCGGGCAGCGCCAGCGCATCGGGATCGCGCGGGCGCTGGCGGTGGAGCCGCGGCTGATCGTGTGCGACGAGCCTGTGTCGGCGCTGGACGTCTCGATCCAGGCGCAGATCGTCAATCTGCTGCAGGACCTGCAGCGCAGCCTGGGCCTGGCTTATGTTTTCATCGCGCACGACCTGGCGGTAGTCAAACACATCGCGTCGCATGTCGCGGTGATGTACCTGGGGCACATCGTCGAATATGCCGACAAGGCGAGCCTGTTCGCCAGCCCAAGACACCCTTACACGCAGGCCCTGCTGTCGGCGATACCGGTCCCGGAGCCGGGCCTGCGGCGCGAGCGCATCCTGGTGCAGGGCGACGTGCCCAACCCGATCGATCCGCCGTCGGGCTGCCGTTTCCGTACCCGCTGCCCGTACGCGCGCGAGCGCTGCGCCCAGGAGGTACCGGCATTGCGCGCGCTCGAGCGGCACTCGACGGCCTGTCATTTCTGGGAAGAGATCGCTGCGCCGGCCGGCGTGACGGCCAGCGGCGCACCGGTGAACGAACGACTGGTGCGGCTGCAGGCGGCGTTTCGTGCGGCGGCCGCGCCGCCGCCCTCCGCCGCAGGCGCCGGGAGTTGACGATCCCCCACCCCAGCCCTCCCCCGGAGGGGGAGGGCTGGGAAGTTGAAAAGGCTTGACAACGTTTGATGGAAAGGAAGGACGCGATGAAAAAGAAATTTGCAATGGCCATCGGGCTGGCGCTCGCCGCGGCAGCGGCGTCGGCCCAAACCCTGCGGATCGGCCTGGCCGAAGACCCGGACGTGCTCGACCCGTCGCTGGCGCGCAGCTTCGTCGGCCGCATCGTCTTCTCGTCGCTGTGCGACAAGCTGGTCGACATTGACGAGAAGCTGAACATCGTGCCGCAACTCGCGGCCTCCTGGCAATGGTCGCCGGACAACAAGGCGTTGACGATGAAATTGCGTCCTGGCGTGACGTTCCACGACGGCGAGAAATTCGACGCCGCCGCCGTCAAGTTCAACATCGAGCGCCACAAGAACATCGCGGGCTCGAACCGGCGCGGCGAACTGCTGCCGGTGTCCACGGTTGACGTTGTGGACGATATGACGGTGCGGCTCAACTTGAGTGCGCCGTTCTCGCCGTTGCTCACGGTGCTGGCCGATCGGGCCGGAATGATGGTTTCGCCCAAGGCGGCGCAGGCCAATCCCGCCAACTTCGGCAGCAAGCCGGTCTGCTCCGGGCCGTTCAAGTTCGTCGAACGCGTCGCCCAGGACAAGATCACGCTCGAGCGCTACGCCAATTACTGGGACAAGGCCAACATCCATTTCGACAAGGTCACGTTCCAGCCGATCATCGACGCGACGGTGCGGCTCGCGAACCTGAAGTCCGGCCAACTCGACCTGATCGAACGCGTGGCGCCGTCGGACTTCCCGGCGATCAAGCGCGAGAACAAGCTGGGAACGACCAAGATCACCGAACTCGGCTATCAGGGCATCACCATCAACACCGGCAAGAGCGATCTCGCGCAGAAAAATCCGCTGGGCAAGGACCCGCGTGTGCGCGAGGCGTTCGAGCTGTCGCTGGACCGCGCGGGCATTGTCCGGGTCGCGATGGACGGCGAGGCCGACGTCGGCAACCAGTGGGTGCCGTCCACGAACCCGTTCTATGCGAAAAATGTGCCGATCCCGAAGCGCGATGTCGCACGTGCCAAGGCGCTGCTGAAGGAGGCAGGCGTGCCCAATCCCACGTTCACACTGATGACGCCCACCACGTCGGACGCCCAGCGGATCGCGCAGGTGGTGCAGGCGATGGCCAAGGAAGCCGGCTTCGACATCAAGATCCTGGCGACCGAATTCGCCACGTCGCTGAACCTTGCCGACAAGGGCCAGTTCGACGCCTACGTCCTTGCGTGGAGTGGGCGCGCCGACCCGGACGGCAACCTGTTCAACTTCTACGGCTGCAAGCAGCCGTTGAACTACAGCGGCGAGTGCCGCCCGAACTGGGATGAACTGCTGAATCGCTCGCGCACCACGCTGGACACAGCTGGCCGCGTCAAGGTGTTCGCGACCCTTGCCGCAGAGGTAGTGAAGGAGCGGCCGATCGTCTACCTGTTCCACCGGCACTGGCTGTACGCCTTCAACAAGAAGCTGACGGGCCTGCGCGCGGTCCCGGACGGCCTGATCCGGGTGCAGGGCGTCAAGATGTAGCAGCAGCACCAAAGCGCGATGTCCCGGTACCTTCTCAACCGCCTCGCCGCGATCATCCCGACGATTTTCTTCGTGTCGGTGATCATCTTCGCCCTGCAGCAGTTGCTGCCCGGCGACGCGGCGACGATCCTGGCCGGCGAAGACCAGGATCCGCAGGTCATCGCGTACCTGCGCCAGAAGATGCACCTGGACGAGCCGTTCCCGGTGCGCTACGCGTACTGGATCGCCGGCGTGGCGCACGGCGACCTGGGCGAGTCGCTGCGCATCCAGGAGCCGGTATTGGGGCTGATCGTGCAGAAGCTGCCGGTGACACTGGAGCTGGCCGCCATCGCGATGCTGATCGCGCTGGCGGTCGGCATTCCGGCCGGCATCGTTTCGGCGGTCTACAAGGACACCGCCTGGGACTATGCCGCCAACGTGATCGCGCTGTGGGGCCTGTCCACGCCCAATTTCTGGCTCGGCATCCTGATGATCCTGCTGTTCTCGGTGCAACTCGGCTGGCTGCCGGCTTCTG
>DATNCB010000051.1:0-5163 GCA_035571715.1 Ramlibacter sp. | reverse complement strand
ACACGCTGTAAAGTTCCTGGACGAACGAAGTGTCGACCCACGCTGACTTGGCCGGGTTGCATTGGGCGCCGGCCGCGCCGGTGACGATGCACAAAACAAGGGCGGTTGCGAAGCTGCGCATTGGAGTCTCCAGGTTGGGCTAGAGGTCGCTTGTCCTTGGAATCAGGTTCGATTTCGCCTGATTCACCAGGGTTCCAGTGAGCCGTGACATGGAATCAATTTATCCTGCCGTTGAGCCCGAGCCGTCGTAGGGCGTTCGGTGCTTGCAACGTAGGACCGTTCTACGCCAGAGCTGCGCAGGGTGCGGCGAGCGATGTAGGCGTGGTCGGACCCCAAACGCCATCCGGCGCTTACAGCCGGCTTGTCTGGCGCGTCCAGGATAGGGGTAGCTGACGATTGCTCAACATGCCGCATGATCGAGACGACCCCGAACTGGACATTTCCTGGCGCACCCGGGAATTGGGGCCGAAACTAAGACGCAAGCTATTTAACAAGGTCATGCCGGTGGCGCGCGCGGAGGATGGACCTGCGCCAACTCCTTCGCGCAAGGACCCGCAGCACAGTGAGCGTCCCAAGACGCCCAAACGCTAGGGGCGCTGACTTGCGCAAATCGGTGCCGGTTGCCGACAGCACGCCGGACGAGATGGATTCGTGATTTACATCAATCGCGGTTTTGCCCGTACGGGTCTAAATTGATGGCACGAACTATTCCGCCGCGATGAATCACTTCTTTATCCTTCTCGAAGAATGGCAACGCCTGGACGAAGCCGCGTTCCGGGCAGAGTGCCTGCTCGAGCTTGCCTTGGACGAGTACTGCGAAGGAAGCGGTCCTGCGCCGAGCCCGGCGGCGATAGCGTCTGCCAAGCGGCTGAGATTTCTGGCGGTCGAGCATCTCATGTCGATCCGCCACGTGCTCAGCCAGGCCAGGGAAAATGCAACCCTCATCTAGCCTTGGCCTTTGGGACGGCAGGATTGCTTCTTGAAGCGCGTTTCGCGCGCGATGAGGATCGGCTGAACGGTCGCCGGGGCGTCTAGAATCCCCGTCCCATGACCACCCTCTTTCCTTTTCGCGCCCTGCGTCCGCCGGCCGTCCTCGCCGAGCGGGTCGCGTCCCCTCCTTACGACGTTGTCTCCACGAAGGAGGCGCGCGCCCTCGCCGGCGGGAACGCCGACAGTTTCCTGCGGGTGTCGCGCCCCGAGATCGATCTGCCCGAGGGCATCGACGAACATGCCGACGCGGTCTACGCCAAAGGGCGGGACAACCTGGCGGAGCTGGTGCGCCGTGGCGTGCTCGTTGCGGACGCCGAGCCGCGCCTGTACGTGTATGCGCAGCGGATGGGCGAGCACCGCCAGACCGGCCTGGTCGCCTGCGCCGCCGTCGACGAGTACGACAAGGACCTCATCAAGAAGCACGAGAAGACGCGCCCCGACAAGGAGGACGACCGCGTCCGCCACATCGACACACTCTCGGCGCACGACGAGCCGGTGTTCCTGACGTACCGCGCCGTCGCGGCCGTCGACCGCGCGATCGACGAGGTGAAGCGCGCGGCGCCAACCTACGATCTGGTGACGCCGGACGGGGTGGGGCACCAGCTCTGGGTCGTTCCGGCGGCAGCCGGGGAGGCGATCACGGCCCTGTTCCGGTCGGTGCCGGCGCTCTACGTCGCCGACGGCCACCACCGCTGCGCCGCGGCCTCACGCGTCCACGCCCGCCGGCGCGGCCAGCCCGGAGAGCACGGCGCGTTCCCCGTGGTCGTGTTTCCGCACGACCAGGTGCAGATCCTCGCGTACAACCGGCTCGTTCGCGACCCCGCCGGCCGCGGGCCGGAAGCGCTCCTCGCGGCGCTGCGCGAGGTCTTCGACATCGAGCCTACTGGGTCGGCACGGCCGGATGAGCCGCTCACCTTCGGCGTCTTCGTCGGCGGCCGCTGGTGGCGCGCCCGCGTGCGTCCGGGCAGCTTCGACGCGAGCGACCCGGTCGCATCGCTCGACTGCTCAATCGTGCAGGAGAAACTGCTGGCGCCCTTGTTCGGGATCGCGGACATACGCACGTCGAAGGACGTGGACTTCGTCGGTGGGATCCGGGGGGCCGAGGAGCTGGAGCGCCGCGTCAAGGAAGAGAACTGGTCGCTGGGGCTTTACCTCTTCCCGACGCGCGTCGAGCAGCTGATCGCCGTCTCGGACGCCGGGAAGCTCATGCCCCCGAAGAGCACGTGGTTCGAGCCGAAGCTGCGTTCCGGGCTGTTTGCACACGCGTTCTAGTCACAGAACGCAGCGGTCAAGATTCACCTGTCGCCGGACGCGGCTGTCCAGTTGCGCCGGGCTTTCTGGTGCGAGGAAGAGCTGTGCTCCTTCGCGGGTTGACATTAATCAACGCCACTTCCATTTCCATCTCGTGCTCGCGGCCATCTGATGCAACAATTTGTAGGTGAACAAAGCGATAACCCCCAGGGTGAATTCAGGTGACCTTTTCGAGGCGTGGCGTTTGGCTGACCAAGTGGCCAGGACCGCCGAGAGGGTGATGTTTGACGACGCGATGCGTTCTCTGGATGGAATGTGCGGCTTTCCTTCGTCCACAAGAAGGGAACAGATCAAGGGTCTGCGTGCCAAGGCAAATGAGCTGTTCGAAATTGCGATGGCGAAAATGAACGAGCGGCATTCCGACGCCTCCCCGGTTACTGGCGTCGTTCCGGCGCGGAGCCGAGAATTCGATCCGGAGCGGCAGTTGGCTCGAGCCTGAGTCCGACGGCAGCGTCGGCGCAAGTAGCGACGTGGAGCGGGTGAAGGGAATCGGACCCTCGTATGCAGCTTGGGAAGCTGCCGTTCTACCATTGAACTACACCCGCGAGGTGAAGGATTCTACCTGTTAGGAACAGGCTCCTACGGCACCAGCCTGGCCTCGTGCACCCATCGATCCGGATGCAGCCGCAGCGGCCGGTACTGCACGGCCGCCCATTGGTCCCGCATGTCGCGATAACGCGGGCTGAACACCAGGCCGCTTTGCCCGGTCTGGTAGATGAACCGCGATTGCTCCAGGTCCGCCAGGTCGTAAATGGCACGCATGCTCGCGGCATGGCGGCTCGCAAACGGCACCTTCGGATCGTTGGCCCAGTACTGGGCCACATTGACCGTCCAGCTATCGCCGCCGGTGGGCACCGTGACGTCGAAAAAGTGCGCCAGCGCCGCGACGTTCCCGAGCGGGCGATGGGCCGACAGTGCCATATGCCAGGCGCCCCAGCGCCAAACCGCGGGGTCGCTGCCCTGCTGCGCGGCGATCCGGTCGAGCGCACGGTCCAGCGCGCGCGAGGACTGGTCCGCGCAGCTGAGCGGGGCGCACCATGACGCAGCCGCCCTGGGATCCTCCAGGATCGTTTCCAGTCCCTGGCGGAAACTGCGCTTGCCGTACAAGGCCTTGAACTTCTGCGGCCCGAGACGCGGCTCGATCAGGCCGCGGGTGAGCTCGTCGCCCCACACCGAAACGATCAGCGGCGCTGCACTGTCCGGCCGCATCACGCCATCGAATGTCTTGACCTGAGCCAGGGCCGCCGGCGCGAGCGCATGCCGGCTTTGCGTGGCCTGCAATAGCGGCAGCAGCCTGCGCGCGGCCGCCGACAAGACGTCAGCCTGCACCTCGCGCAGGGTTGCCGCCGTATGCCGGGGCCGGGCCGCCAGCAGCGACTCGATCCGTTCGAAGCGCTCGGGCGTGAGCCAGTCGCTGCCCAGGAAATACGGATAGCCGGCGGGCTGGATGTTCTGGTTCGCCGTCGCGTGCCAGCCCTTGCTCCGGATTGCCCGGTCGTCGATGCGCGGGTTCTTGCTTGCGTCGAGCTCGCCGATCCAGTCGTACTTGCTGTCCCACCCCGGCGCCGGCGCGACCCCGCGCAGGTCGTTTTCGGGTTTGCGCAAGACAGCGCGTCCGACTGCCTGGTAGCGAGTGCGGCCCTGGGTGTCGGCGGCGACCACGTTCTGCATCGGCGAGTGGTAGGTCGAGAAGGCAGCCATCAGGTCGTCGACGGTCTGCGCCGAGTTGGTCAGCATGCCGGAGAGCACCGTCTGGTTGCCTGCGTCCAGGGCCGTCCAGCGCAGCGCAAGCACGAACTTGCGCGTATCGAGCACCTGAGAGTAGCTTGCCTGCGCATCGCTCAACACCGGACCATGCCGCGTGCTGCGCACCACGATTCTTTCGTCGGGCTGTCCTTTGACCTTGATGACTTCGTCGCGGGTCTCGAAGGCCGCCCAGCCATCGGGTGTGCGGTACTGCCCGGGGTCGGCAGGATTGATCTGCTCCAGGTAAAGATCCTGCACGTCCGGGCCGACATTGGTGAAGCCCCACGCGACTCCGGCAGTGCGGCCCAGAACGACGCCCGGCAGCCCCGGCAAGGTGGCGCCAATCACGTCCAACGGCTTGCCGCCCGCAGGCGCGGGCACTTGCAGCCGCGCGAAGTACCAGATGGCAGGAGCGGCCAGCCCCAGATGCGGATCGTTGGCGAGCAAGGGCTTGCCGCTTTGGGTGTGGCTGCCGGCCACCACCCAGTTGTTCGACCCCTTGCCGCCGGCATCGCCCAGGCCGCGGGCCCAGTCGTTGATCTGCGCCGTGTCCACCCGGGCAAGGCCGCTGGGTGCCGGCGACTCTTCCGGCAACGCGCTCGTCCTCACGGCCGCGTCCCCGTTGCGATACACGCCCAAGCCGCGGTATAGCGCGGCGAGGTCGACGGTGGTGGCGGGCGGCTCCCCTGGGTAAGGTGGCATCAGCTGCCACAGGGCATGGGTGTCGATGCGCTGCAGTGCCGACAGCCTTGCGAACTCGTTGGCCCAGTTGCCGCCCAGGTCGAGTGCCATCATCAGCGCCCAACCCATGGTGTCCTGCGATGTCCAGGTGCCGGGCCTGGTGCCAAGGATGTGAAACTCAGGCGGCAGCGCCTGGCCTGCGTCGGCATGAAAGCTGTTGATGCCGTTCGCATATGCCTGGATCACGGCCTTCGCGTCATCGGGCAGCCGTTGCCACTGCGCCTGCGCCGATTGCATGATGCCGAGCGTGCGCAGCAGCTTGTCGGTTTCCAGCGTGGCGGGGCCGAGCACTTCGCTCAGTTCGCCATGCATCACGCGCCGGTTGAATTCGAGCTGCCAGCCGCGCTCCTGCGCATGGACCCAGCCCAGTGCGAA
>DATNCB010000050.1:0-6229 GCA_035571715.1 Ramlibacter sp. | reverse complement strand
TCGCTGTACGACTCGATGCTGGCCATGCAGATGCAGGAAGCCGCGATGATCATGATGGCCGACCGCGAAGTGAACTGGGCCGCGATGCCGCTGTCGGGCGTGTTCGAGACGCAGGACGGCGCGCTGGTGATGGTGGGCGCGTTCAAGGCCAATCCCCTGCGCGACATCTGCACGGCGCTCGGGCTGGAGGATCTGTCGCTCGATCCGCGCTTTTGCAATCTCACCCAGCAGTTCAAGCACAAAGCCGAACTTCAGGCGATGTTCCGCGAGCGCTTCCGCAGCAACACCCGCGACCACTGGCTGGCGCGGCTGGACGAGCAGGACCTGCTGTGCGCGCCGGTGCGCGACCTGCGCGAGGCGCTGGTCGATCCGCAGACGCTGCACAACGGCATCCTGATGGAAGGCCAGGGCGAAGGCCAGCCGGTCAAGTTCGTGGGCAGCCCGATCCAGATGTCGGCCGCGCCGGTCACGCTGTATCGCGCGCCGCCGCGCCTGGGCCAGCATACGCAGGACGTGATGGCGCAACTCACAGCCGGCGCGGGGGCCCAATGACCGTCGAACTCGCGATCAAGGATCACGTCGCCACCGTCACGCTGGCGCGCCCCGATGCGCTCAACGCGATCGATCTCGCCACCGAGGCGCAATTGCAGCGCATCTGGACCGAGCTGGAGAACAACCGCGATGTGCGTGTGATCGTTCTCACGGGCTCGGGCGAGCGCGCCTTCTGCGTCGGTGCGGACCTGAAGAACCCGTCGGTGAGCGGCGTGCACTACTGGGCCGCGCCGCGCCCCGGCGGCTTTGGCGGCATCGCGCTGCGCGAGACGCTCAACGTACCCGTGATCGCGCGCGTCAACGGCTACGCGTTGGGCGGCGGCTTCGAGATGGTGCTGGGCTGCGACATCGTCGTGGCCTGCGACGAGGCGAGCTTCGGGCTGCCCGAGCCGCTGGTCGGCCGCATGCCGCTGGACGGCGGCATGACCTTGTTGCAGCGCCAGATCCCGTACCGGCAGGCCATGGGTATGCTGTTCACGGGCAAGCGCATCTCGGCAGCGCGCGCGCTCGAACTCGGGCTGGTCAACGAGGTGGTGCCGCGCGCCGGGCTCGATGCCGCCGTGCAGCGCTGGGTCGACGACATCCTGGCCTGCGCGCCACTGTCGTTGCAAGCCATCAAGCAGGTCGTGCGCGCCACCGGGAGCATGCAGCCGGCCCAGGCGCAGGCGCTGCGCCTGCCCGCGCTCGTGGCGGCGCTGCAGTCGTCCGACGCCGACGAAGGCGTGAAAGCATTCCAGCAAAAGCGCAAGCCGCAATGGACGGGGCACTAAGAGTCACGGCACCGAGATGGCTTATGTGATCGCCGACGGCTGCATCGACTGCAAGGACGCCACTTGCGTGTCGTGCTGCCCGGTCGATTGCATCTACGAAGGCGTTCGCACTTTCTATATCCATCCCGAGGAATGCATCAACTGCGGCGTCTGTGTCTCGGTCTGCCCGCCGGGCGCGATCTTCGAGGACGTGGAGTTGCCGGACAACCTGCAGCATTTCATCGCCATCAACCGGGAATTCTTCGAGCCGCAGGTCACCGGCCTGGGAAGCCCCGGCGGCGCCAGCAGCGTGGGCGCGAGCAAGCTGGATCATCCGGCAGTGGCGGTGGCGCCGCGCTAACATCAGGGCCAGCCCCTGAAGGCTAGCCCCATGCATGCAGTCGTCCTGAAATACTTCCTCGAGGTCGCGCGCGCCGGCTCGATCCGCAAGGCGGCGGAGAACCTGTTCGTGGCCTCCAGCGCCGTGAACCGCCAGATCCTGCGGCTGGAAAGCGAACTGGGCACCGAGCTGTTCGACCGCGTGCCCACCGGCATCCGCCTCAATGCCGCGGGCGAGCGGCTGCAACAGCACATCCGCGCCACCCTGCACGACTTCCACCTGATGCGCACGGAGCTGGATGCACTCAAGGGTGAGCGCAAGGGCCATGTGTCGGTCGCGGCCATGGACTCGCTCCTGATCGATTTCCTGCCGGCCGCGGTGGAAGATTTCTCCGAAACCTATCCGGCGGTGCGCTACACGATTCTTTCGTTCATGCCGAGTGAAGTGCCCGAGCATGTTGTCAAGGGCGACACCGACATCGGCATCTGCTACCTGGGCAAGCTGCCGGCCGGACTCGAGGTCGCGGTCAAAGCGCAGTTTCCGCCCGGAGTGGTGATGGCGCCGTCGCATCCGCTGGCAAAGAAGGCCAAGGTCACGTTCGACGATTGCCGCAACCACGCCTTCGTGCAGATCTCGCGGGTCTCGCCGATCCACAGCACGGTGCTGCCTGCTTTTTCAGACTTCTGGGACGAACTGGTGCCGGCGATTTCCTGCAATTTCACGCCGATGGTCAAGCGCATGCTGATCGCGGGCAAAGGCATTTCGTTCTTCTCGAAGATCGCCGTCATGGACGAGCTTGCCGCCGGCACGCTGGTCTGGCGGCCGCTGGCCAATCCGGCCATCAACAAGATCGAAGTCGGCATCCTGATTCCCTCGCACCGGGCGCTGTCGCATGTGACGCGCCAGTTCGTGGAGCGGATTACCAAACGCTTCAAGCAGCTGGAGCTGGCTTCGACGATCGTTTGAGGCGGCGAGCGGCCGCCGCCGACGCGCGATCAGTGGTCGGTGAGCGTGAGCAGGATGTCGGCGTACCAGGCGCAGTTCAGGCCCAGCGCCTCGTCCAGTTTCAGGTCGCGTGTTCCGACGTCCATGCGCGAGGAGTGCACGCCCAAAAGCATCCACGGCAAGCCGCCGAGTTTCTGCTCCGGCCCGCGCGCTCGCATCACGACGGGCGCGCCGCTGGTGCCCCGATGGGTGCGCGCGTCGGTCAGGAAATAGCCCTTGCCCTGGAAGCGCAGGCCGAACGGCGACGCGTTGACCGCGTGTCTCACCACCGGCAGGTGATGCAGCGCGTCGTGAAAGCCAAGCGGAAAACCCACCACCAACAGCGAGGAGCCGATGTCCACCGGCTCGCGCGGGTCACACAGGTGCTCCGGACTGAAAGCTCGCAGCACGGCGGTCGCGGGCAGCGCCTTGCGCTCGATCTCGAGCACCGCGACGTCGATGTCGCCGCCGGTGTCGCGGCCCTGGCGCCAGACGCTCTTGCCGCCCTGGTACAGCGGCATCGAAAAGCCCGTCGACTGGGCCATGACCCCCGGATGCGTGTGCAGTTCGATCTCGATGCGATCGGGAAAATGCTTGCTGGGCTCGTCGATCATCACGTGCCGGCTGGTCACCAGGAACAGCCGGGCGTCGCGCTCGAAGAAGAAGCCGCTGGCGTTGGTGAGCAGCCGCTGCCCTTCGAAGGTGACGACGCGCGCCGCAGCCAGCAGAAGCGGCTCGATCGGCAGCGCCGCGGCTGTGGCAGCGGTGGTGCCCGTCAGCGAAGAAGGTTCGGCGCGGCTGGGCTTGGTTTCATCCATGCCGCCATTGTGCGCGAGACGACATCACTGCTTCACGGCCACCGGCGAGCCCTCTCCGACCCAGGATTTGCCCTTGAAGGTCACCAGCTGCATGGTCTGGAACGGCTCATGGTCGGTGGGGCTGGTGTTGGCCACCACGCCGGGCTCGGCCATCGGGATCTGGAAGTTCTTGATGTTTTCCGCCTGCTTCATGACGTTCTCGCGCGTGAGGTTGTCGCCGCACTGCTTGAGCATCTGCACGGTCAGTTGCGACACGGCGTAAGCGTAAGTGTTGCTGGCGTCGATCGGGTCGCCATCGGGATAGTATTTCTTCATGAATTCGAAATACTCCTTCATGGTCGGATCATTGGCCCAGCGCGGGTCGGTCGGGTCCTTGATGTAGCGCATCGAGATCAGGCCCTGCGACTTGTCCAGGCCGGCCGGCGTCAGCACCGAGCCCACGCTGGCCGAGACTTGGTTGAGGTAGTGCACCGGCTTCCAGCCGATGTCCGCAACCTTGCGGATCGCCTGCGCCGCGAACTTCGGCGTGGTGATGTTGAAGAAAGTGTCCGCGCCCGAACCCCTGAGCGTGACGATCTGCGAGTCGACCGTCGGGTCCGTCACCTCGTAGGTCGCCTGCGCGACGATCAATGTCTTGGCCTTGTCGCCCAAGCCGTCCACGAAGCCCTTGAGATAGTCCTTGCCGTAGTCGTCGTTCTGGTACAGCACCGCGATCTTCGCGTTCGGATGGTTCTTCAGGACATCCGCCGCGTAGAGCTTGGCTTCGGCCTGGTAGCTGGGGTTGAAGCCCATGGTCCAGGGGAAGTTCTTCGGATCGTTCCATTTTGTCGCGCCGGTGGCCAGGAACAGGTGCGGGACCTTCTTGCTGTTCATGTACTTGTGGATGGCCGTGTTGGACGGCGTACCCAGCGTATTGATCGTGAACAGCACTTCGTCCTGCTCGACCAGCTTGCGGATCATCTCCACCGTCTTGGGCGGGCTGTAGCCGTCGTCGTAGGAGATGAAGTTGATCTTGCGGCCGCCGATGCCGCCCTGCTCGTTGATCCGCTTGAAATACGCGGCCTCGAGCTTGCCGATGGTCCCGTACGCCGACGCCGGGCCGCTGTAGGGCATGGTCTGGCCGATCTTGATCTCGGTGTCGCTGGCGCCGGAATCGTATTTTTTCTGCGCGAGCGAGGGCGCCGCCAGTGCGAGGCCCAGCGCGGTGACGGCCAGGGTGGTCTTGATTGACATGATGGCTCTCCTTTCGTTTGGTACGGCAATCACGCCGCTGTGTTGTCCTGCCGGGATCGTTTGAATTTGGCCCAGGCAAGACGCAATGCGCCGGCCACGCCGGTCGGCATCACGTACATGAACAGGATCATGAAAGCGCCGTAGATCAGCCACGGCGCGGCCTTGGAAATCTGGTCGGCGATGTTGGGCACGAACTGCACGAACAGCGCGCCGTACAGCGCGCCGGAGATCGACGCGAGGCCGCCGACGACGATGCCCACCACCAACGTGATGGACAGGAAGATGGTGAAACTGTCGGGCGCGACGAACGCCACGGCAATCGCACCGAGCGCGCCGGCCACGCCGGTGTACATCGCGCTCACGCCGAATGCGAGCGACTTGTACAGCGCGCTGTTGATGCCCATCGTCGAGGCCGCGATCGGCTGGTCGCGGATCGCGATCAGCGCCCGCCCGACCCGGCCGCGCAGCAGGTTCCAGGCGAGGACGAACATGGCGATCGCGACGAACAGCGCGAAGAAGAACAGCCATCGGTCCGGGTTCAGCGGCAGCCCGAGCACCGAGGCGATCGGCGGATCGGGCTTGGTCAGCACGATCCCTTGCACGCCGCCGGTCCAGGCCTCGAAATGCTTGTACTTGAGCAACTGCGGCAGCGCCACCCCGAGCGCGAACGTGGCCAGCGCCAGATAGATGCCCTCCAGCCGCAGCGCCGGCAGCCCGAACAGGAACCCGGCCACCAGGCAAGCGGCGCCCGCCAGCGGCACGCAGGCCCAGTACGGCACGCTGTACTTGTCCATCAGGACGGCGGCAACGTACGCGCCGATCGCATAGAACGCTCCGTGGCCGAGCGAAATCTGGCCGTTGAAGCCGGTCAGGATGTTCAGTCCCAGCAGCGCGATCGCATAGATGATCACCATCGTGAACTGGAAGACGCGGTAATTGCTCAGGACGAACGGCAGCGCACATACGACCGCCAGCAGCACCGCCGCCGTGATCATCTGCGTGTTGGAGAACGCCCTGACCGAAGCGGCAACCGTCCCCTGGGACAACGGCGATTGGGTGGTGCTGGCGGCTTCCATGGCGGGCTCTACACCCTGGTCACGATGACTTTGCCGAACAGCCCGGCGGGCCGGACGATCAGCACACCGACGATCAGCACCAGCGCCACCGTGAGCTTGAGCTCGGTGCCGATCAGATAGGCGCCGACCAGGTTCTCCAGCACGCCGACGATGAAGCCGCCGACGACGGCCCCGAAAGGACTGTCGATGCCGCCCATCAAAGCGGCGGCGAAAGCGTAGAGAATGACGCCCGACATCATGTTGGGGTCGAGGAACACGATGGGCGCGATCATCATGCCGGCCGTGGCGCCGATCGCCGCCGCCAGGCCCCAGCCCAGGGCCAGCATCCAGCCCACCCGGATGCCCACCAGCCGGCTCGACTCCGGGTTCTGCGAGGCCGCGCGCATCGCCAGGCCCAGCGGCGTGAAGCGGAAGAACACGTAGACCAGCAGCAGGACCACCAGCGTGACGCCGATGGCGCCCAGTTCGTGCCACGAG
>DATNCB010000049.1:0-1367 GCA_035571715.1 Ramlibacter sp. | reverse complement strand
GCGAGCCGGCTGGCATCGGCGCCGCGGCCGGCGCCCAGCGCGCGCGCCACAGCGGCCGTGGCCGCGCCGCCGATGCCGCCGGCCGACATCTGCAGCATCAGCATCGACAGCGGCAGCACCAGCGCGATGCCGGCCAGCGCGTCGGCGCCCAGCTTGCCGAGGATGAAGCCGTCGTAGCCGATGGTCAGTGTCAGCGCGAACAGGCCGATGATGTTCGGCGTCGCCAGCCGGAACAGGGTCGCCACCACGGGCGCGTGCAGCATCTGCTGCGTTCTGTCGGCCGGGGTACTGCCGCCGGGCGGGGACGCGGTGCGTGGGGATGCGGATGATGTGAGCGTGTTCATGGGATATACCGAAACATGGATTAGGGGGAGGCGTTGGGCCGTCAGGTGGCCGGCGCCACGAGATAGACGCCGGGGTCGGCCGACAGGCCCTGCTTGACCTGGCGCGTCATCTCGTCGGCCAGCACTTCTTCGGCGCCGGCTTCGAGTGCATCGAGCGTGCGGCGCACGATCACTTCCGGGCTCGACTTCGGGACGTCCAGCCCGCGCGTCAGGTCGGTATCGACGAACCCGACATGCATGGCGAGCACCTGGGTGCCCTGCGCGCGCAATTCGTGGCGCAGGCTGTTCGTCAGTGCCCATGCAGCCGACTTGGTAGCACCGTAGATACCCAGCAGCGGGCGGTTGATCCAGCTCGCGACCGACAGCACGTTCACGATCGCGCCGCCGCCGTTGGCCGCCAGCACGGGCGCGAAGGCCTGGCTTAGGCGCAGCGGTCCGAAGAAGTTGGTCTCGAGCTGCTGGCGCGCGGATTCGACGCTGTCTTCCGTCAGGAAGCCGCCAACCGACGCGATGCCGGCGTTGTTGATCAGCAGCGTCACGTCTGCGCAGCGCCTGGCCGCAGCCGCGACGTCCTCGGGCCGAGTCACGTCGAGCTGGATCGCCTCCACGCCGGGCAGCGTGATGCTGGCCGGGTCGCGCGCGCCGGCATACACCTTGCGCGCGCCGCGGGCCAGCGCTTCGCGGGCAAAGGCAAGGCCCATGCCGCGGTTGGCGCCGGTGACGAGGACGATTGCGTTGTCGAGTTTCATGTGAGAGCTCCTTGCGATGGGGCTGCGATGC
This sequence comes from Ramlibacter sp., assembly GCA_035571715.1. Lineage (GTDB taxonomy): Bacteria > Pseudomonadota > Gammaproteobacteria > Burkholderiales > Burkholderiaceae_C > Ramlibacter. The sequence goes on along the minus strand of DATNCB010000049.1, from coordinate 243 downwards.
AGCGGATGGGCGCCGTAAATATGATGATCGTCATATTACGGTTGGAACAAACAAGCCGCCGGTCTGGCGGTGCGGGAAAGGCGTCATGGCTCAGTGGGTCGTGGCGGCGTCGTATTGCGCGAGCAGGCTGCGGCGCGTGGCCGCCAGCAGTGCCTTGCCTTCGGCGTTATTGCCGAAGGCTCGCGCCAGCTGCAGGGTGCCGACGAGCTGGCTCGCGATCAAGGCAGCGCTGTCGCGCGCCGC
>DATNCB010000048.1:0-10254 GCA_035571715.1 Ramlibacter sp. | reverse complement strand
TTCGGCCTGGTGTTCATCGTGGCCGGCCTGGGATTCAAGCTGGGCGCCGCACCGTTCCACATGTGGATTCCGGACGTCTACCAGGGCGCCCCGACGGCAGTCACCATCATGATCGCCAGCGCACCCGAGCTGGCCGCCTTCGCGATCTGCATCCGCCTGCTGGTGGAAGGGCTGCTGCCACTGGCGATCGACTGGCAGCAGATGCTCGCCGTCATGGCCATCGCATCGCTCATGATCGGCAACCTCGCCGCCATCGCACAGACCAACTTGAAGCGCATGCTGGCCTATTCGACCATCGGCCAGATGGGTTTCGTGATGCTGGGCCTGCTGTCCGGCGTGGTGAACGGCAACACCCTGTCGGCCGCCAATGCCTACAGCTCGGCGATGTTCTACATCATCACTTACGTGCTGACGACGCTGGCCACCTTCGGCATCATCCTGCTGCTGGCGCGGGAGGGCTTCGAGAGCGAGGAGATCTCCGACCTCTCCGGCCTGAACCAGCGCAGTCCGCTCTACGCGGGCGTGATGGCCGTCTGCCTGTTCTCGCTGGCCGGCGTGCCGCCGCTGGTGGGCTTCTATGCCAAGCTCGCGGTGCTGCAGGCGCTGGTGTCGTCCGGGCAGCCGCTGTACATCGCACTGGCCGTGTTCGCCGTGGTCATGTCGCTGATCGGCTCGTTCTACTACCTGCGCGTGGTCAAGGTGATGTACTTCGACGCCCCGATCACCGCTACCACCGTGTCGGCCCCGATCGACGTGCGCGTCGTGCTGTCGCTCAACGGCGCACTGGTGCTGGTCCTGGGCATCCTGCCCGGCGGGCTGATGACGCTGTGCGCACAGGCCATCATCAAGACCCTGGCAACCTGAGCCGGCGCGGGCAGCGTCCCCAAGCGCCGGTCTGATGGGCGATCCATGTCCGACGACAGCCACCTGATCGAACACAAGACCGGCGGCACGGAGCTGTTCAAGGGGCGGCTGCTGCATGCTTTCCGCGACACGGTGCGCCTGCCTGACGGCTCGGAAGCGACGCGCGAGTACATCGTCCATCCCGGCGCCGTGATGATGATTCCCATGCTCGATGACGGGCGCCTCGTGCTGGAGCGGCAATACCGCTATGCGATGGGGCGGGTCGTGGTCGAATTTCCGGCCGGCAAGCTCGATCACGGCGAGGAACCGCTCGCCTGTGCGCGGCGCGAATTGCTGGAGGAGACCGGCTATGTCGCCCGCGAGTGGGCGCGGGCCGGGCTGATGCACCCCACCGTCTCCTATTCGACCGAATTCATCGACATCTGGTTCGCGCGGGGCCTGGCGCTGCAGGAACGCAAGCTCGATGACGAGGAGTTCCTGGAAGTCATCACCGCCACGCCGGACGAACTGCTCGCCTGGTGCCGGGACGGCCGCGTCACCGACTCCAAGACGCTGATTGGTGCTTTCTGGGTACAGAACTTCCTGTCGGGCGCATGGGATTTGGACTGGAAGCGATAATCACGCTCATGAAGGTGCTTAACCTCCAGTGCTCGAACAGCCACAGCTTCGAAGGCTGGTTCGCTTCGGAAGACGATTTCCAGGGGCAGCTGGGCCGTGGGCTGGTCGAATGCCCGCTGTGCGGGGACAGCGCGGTGAGCAAGATGCTCAGCGCGCCGCGGCTGAACCTGGGCGCTGCTTCGCCGGAACCGCGGCATGAGGTGATGAGCGTGCCCGAGCCGGCGCTGCAAGCGGCCTGGATGAAGATGGTGCGCCACGTCATGGCCAACACCGATGATGTCGGCGAGCGTTTCCCCGAGGAGGCGCGGCGCATCCATTACGGCGAAACCGAGGAGCGCGGCATCCGCGGCCAGGCGTCGCCGGAAGAGACCGAGGCTCTGCTCGAGGAGGGGATCGGGGTTTTGCCTTTGCCGATGCCCAAGGCCCTCAAGGGGCCGCTGCAGTAAAACCCAGCGGTCAGGGATCACCCCCGGCCCCTAGACCATGAACTGCAAGGCCGCCAGCCGCGCATACACGCCGTTCGCGGACAAGAGCGTCTCGTGCGTGCCATCCTCCACGATGCGTCCATGATCGAGCACCACGATTCGATCGGCTTTTTGTACCGTCGCCAGCCGGTGCGCGATCACCAGCGTCGTGCGATCGCGCATCGCGGACTCCAGCGCCGCCTGCACCATGCGCTCGCTCTCCGCATCCAGCGCGCTGGTCGCTTCGTCCAATAGCAACAGTGGCGGATTCTTCAGCATCGCGCGGGCGATTGCGATGCGCTGGCGTTGCCCGCCCGACAGGCGCACGCCGCGCTCGCCGAGAAACGTGGCGTAGCCCTCCGGCAAGGCCTTGACGAAATCGTGCGCAAATGCGGCCTTCGCGGCTGCGATCACCTCGAGGTCGCCGGCATCGGGCCTGCCATAGCGGATGTTCTCCATCGCGCTGCTGGAAAAGATCACCGCGTCCTGCGGGACGATGCCGATGCGCTGCCGCAATTCGTGCAGCGCCAGCTCGCGCGTGGCCACGCCGTCCAGCAGAATGCGGCCCTGGCGCGGGTCGTAATAGCGCAGCAGCAGCTGGAACACCGTGCTCTTGCCGGCGCCGCTGGGCCCGACCAGCGCCACGGTTTCGCCGGGCTTGACCGCGAGGCTGAAGTCCTTCAACGCGGGCGTTGCCGGCCGGGAAGGGTAGTTGAAAGTGACCGCCTCCAATGTGATGGCGCTGCCGCCCTTCGAGGCGCGGCCCGGCACCGGGTTCGCCGGTGACGTCACTGGCGAGCGGCTGTCCAGCAGTTCCATCAGGCGCTCGGTGGCGCCGGCGGCACGCAGCAGATCGCCATAGACCTCGCCCAGTACCCCCGTGGCGCCGGCCAGGATGATGACGTACACGACCGTTTGACCCAGATGACCCGCCGTGATCTTGCCCGCCAGCACCGCCTGCGTGCCCTGGTACAGGCCCCACAGCAAGGCGGCGCTGGTGGCGATGATGATGAAGGCGACCAGGAACGCGCGGGCGCGGGTGCGCCGCACCGCGGTGCCGAAGGCGTTGGCGGTGGAGGCGTCGAAGCGCGCCGCTTCGCGCGATTCGGCCGTGTAGCTCTGCACGACGGGGATGGCGTTCAGCACCTCGGCCGCGATCGCGCTGGAGTCGGCCACCCGGTCCTGGCTGGCGCGCGACAGCCGCCGCACGCGGCGTCCAAACCAGGCGCTGGGCAGCACTACCACGACGAGGATGCCCAGCACTTGCGTCATCACGTATGGGTTGGTCCACACCAGCATCGCCAGTGCGCCAACGCCCATCACGGCGTTGCGCAGTCCCAGGCTGAGCGACGAACCCACCACCGTCTGCACCAGCGTCGTGTCTGTTGTCAGGCGCGACAGCACTTCACCGGTCTGGGTGGTCTCGAAGAATTCCGGGCTTTGCTCCAGCACATGCGCATAGACGGCATTGCGCAGGTCGGCGGTCACGCGCTCGCCCAGCCAGCTCACCATGTAAAAGCGCGCGGCCGAGAACAGGCCCAGCGCGACCGCCACGCCGAACAGTTCGACAAAGTGTTCGCGCAAGGCCAGTAGCTGCGCGCCCTTGCCCGCCGCGGAGAGGCCGCCATCGATGAGGCTGCGCAACGCAACCGGAAATACCAGCGTCGCCACCGCCGCCAGCACCAGGAACAGCACGGCCAGCGCGATGCGGCCGCGGTACGGGCGCAGGAAGGGCAGCAGGCCCGACAGTGAACGCGGCGAAGCTTTCGGAGAGGCGGAGACGACGAATGCCATGCACCGGAGTGTATCAATCGTTGCTCTCTCAAACACAGACTTGACAGTATTTGTCTAGGCAATTAATATCCCGCGATGGCTACCAAGACCCTCCGGCCGCGCGCATCGCGCGTCGCGCGCACCCCCCGCCCGGCTCGCGCCACGCCTGAGCCTTCCTTTTACCGGCCGGACAACTACCTGCCCGAAGAGAGCGTCGGCTATCTGATGCGGCGCATCCTCACCACGGTCTCGCTTGAAGTCGAGCGCGAGCTCGAGCCCAGCGGCCTCACCAATGCCCAGTGGGTGCCGCTGCTGAAGCTCTCGATGGGTTCGGCCTCCACCGTGGCCGAGCTCGCGCGTTTATGCACGCTCGATGCGGGCGGGATGACGCGGCTGCTGGACCGGCTCGAAACCAAGGGACTGGTGCGGCGTGTGCGCTCCAGCGATGACCGGCGGGTCGTCAACCTCGAACTGACTGACGAAGGCCGCGCTGCCGCGAAGAAGATTCCAGCGGTGCTGTGCGGCGTGCAGAACGCGCACATGCGAGGCTTCACCACGGAAGAGTGGCAATTGCTGAAAAGCATGCTGCGCCGCATCCTCGACAACGCGCTGGCGATCCAGGCCGAACGGGAAGGACAACAATGATTGATCGCAATAGCAGCCGGCGCCTGGCGACGCTGGCAGCGTCCTTGGCATTGGCCGGCTGCGCCAACATGTCCGGCATCGAGCCGCAGTCGAGCGTGAGCGATGCTCGGTCCGTCGGCCTGGAGCAGCAGGCGGCGGGCGCGTTCGTCCCGGCCGCGGACTGGTGGCGTGAATTCGGCGATGAGCAGCTCGATCAGCTCGTGGCGCAAGCGCTGCAAGGCAACCCCAGCCTCAAGCTCGCGCAGGCCCGGCTGGCGCGCGCGCAGGCCGCTAGCGATGTCGCTGAGGCGGCCAGGCTGCCGCAGGCGAGCGGCTCGCTCGACCTGACACGCCAGCGCTTCACCGCCAACGGTGCGGTGCCGCCGCCGCTTGCGGGTGCGATTCTGAACAGCGGTACCTTGCAGCTGTCGGCGAGCTGGGAACTCGATTTCTTCGGCAAGAACCAGGCGGCACTGGACGCGGCGCTGGGCTCGGCGCGTGCGGCGCAGGCCGATGCCGAAGCGGCGCGCGTGCTGCTGGCCAGCAACGTGGCGCGTGCCTATTTCCAGCTCGCGCGCGTCAATGGCAACCTCGCCGTGGCGCAGCGCACGCTGGCACAACGCCAGGAATCGCTGCGGCTGGTCCAGGATCGCGTGCAAGCGGGCCTGGACACACGACTGGAGCTGCGCGAGAGCGAGGGAGCGCTGCCGGACGCGCGCCAGCAGATCGAGGCGCTGCGGGAGCAGTCGGCCTTGGCGCAGCACGCGCTCGCGGCGCTCACCGGGCAGGGCAACCAGGCCGTCGTCCGCGTGCAGCCTTCGCTGGCAGCGGTCAAACCCATGGCGATTCCGGCGCAGCTGCCTGCCGACCTGCTGGGCCAACGCGCCGACATCGTCGCTGCCCGCTGGCGCATCGAAGCCGCCGGCTACGACGTGAAGAACGCGAAAGCGCAGTTCTATCCCAACATCAACCTGGCGGCCTTTGCCGGCCTCTCCAGCATCGGGCTGGGCCGCCTGCTCGATGCCGGCAGCCAGCAGTGGGGCTTCGGTCCGGCCATCCGCCTGCCGATCTTCGAAGCCGGCCGCCTGCGCGCCAATCTGCGCGGCAAGACCGCCGACCTGGACGCCGCAGTGGAAAGCTACAACGCCGCAGTGCTCGATGCGATCCACGATGCGGCGGACCAGATCGCTTCCTCGCAATCGATTGCGCGCCAGCAGGCCGAGCAGCGCGATGCGCAATCTGCCGCCGAGGACGCCTATGCAATTGCGCTGCAACGTTACCAGGCCGGCCTGGGCACCTACCTGAACGTCCTGACCGCCGAGACCGCCGTCCTTAACCAGCGCCGGCTCGGCGTGGACCTGGCGGCGCGCGCGCTCGACACCCAAATCGCGCTGATCCGCGCCTTCGGCGGCGGCTACAGCGAAGCGGCCAAGACGGCCTCCCGCTAATTCCTCGCGAAAGAGAAAAGAACATGAGCAATCAAACACAAGATCCGGCTCCCGCGCCCGCCCGCAATCCGCGCCGCAAGAAGGCCCTGACCTGGGTTGCCGCCGTCGTGGCCGTCGTTGGCCTGGGCTGGGGCGGCTACGAGTGGCTGGTCGCAAGCCATTACGAATCAACCGACAACGCCTACGTGCAGGGCAACGTCATCCAGATCACGCCGCAGATCGGCGGCACGGTGATGGCGATCTATGCCGACGACACCGACTTCGTCAAGGCGGGCCAGCCGCTGGTCAGGCTCGACCCGGCGGATGCGAAGGTGGCGCTCGACCAGGCCGAAGCCACTCTGGGACAAACGGTGCGGCAGGTGCGAACGCTCTACGCCAACAACGGCTCGCTGGCGGCCCAGGTTACATTGAAGGAGTCCGATATCGCGAAGGCGCAATCGGAAATCGCGCGTGCCAACGACGACCTCAACCGCCGGCAATCGCTGGCCGGCAACGGCGCTGTTTCGCGCGAGGAACTCAATCACGCGGTCACGCAGCTGGCCAATGCCCGCAGCGCGCTCGCGGCGGCGCAGGCCGGCGTGGCGTCGGCACGCGAACAGCTCGCCAGCAACCAGGCGATGACCGAGGGCACCAGTGTCGAACAGCATCCCAGTGTTCAGGTCGCCGCCGGCAAGGTGCGCGAGGCCTGGCTCGCGGCGCAACGCGCCGAGCTGCTCGCGCCGGTGGATGGCTACGTGGCCAAGCGGACAGTGCAAGTGGGCCAGCGTGTGGCGGCCGGCACTGCCCTGATGTCGGTCATCCCGCTCAAACAGGTCTGGGTGGATGCCAATTTCAAGGAGGTGCAGCTGCGCAAGATCCGGCTGAACCAGCCGGTGAAGCTCACGGCGGACGTGTACGGCAAGAAGGTCGAATATCACGGCACCGTGGCCGGCCTGGGTGCCGGCACCGGCGCCGCGTTCGCGCTGCTGCCGGCGCAGAACGCGACCGGCAACTGGATCAAGGTGGTGCAGCGCGTGCCGGTGCGGGTGGCGCTCGACCCGAACGAGATTGCCGCCAATCCGCTGCGTGTCGGGCTGTCGATGGATGCCGAGGTGGACGTGAGCAAGCAGGAGGGCAAGACGCTGGCCGACGCGCCGCGCACCACACCGGTCGCCCAGTCGCAGGCCGGCAACGATGTGGACGGCGGTGCGGACGCCGAAGTGCGTCGTGTGATCATGGCCAACTCGGGTCGCCGCGGCGCGCTCGCGGAGGCGCCGCCTGCGACACCTCGGCCAGCCGTCGCGCCGGTGCAGCCAGCCGTGGCCAAGGCGTCGGCCTCCTCGGCCCACTAACCATGGCCGGTCCCGCTGCCCTGCAGCACCAGCCGCTGGAAGGCTCCGCGCGCGTGTGGGGCACGATCGCGCTGTCGGCTGCCACGTTCATGAACGTGCTGGACACTTCGATCGCCAACGTGTCCCTGCCTGCCATTGCCGGCGACTTGGGCGTCAGTCCGAACCAGGGCACCTGGGTCATCACCAGTTTCGCCGTGGCCAACGCCATCGCGGTGCCACTCACCGGCTGGCTGTCGCAGCGCTTCGGCCAGGTCCGTCTGTTCGTCGCCAGCGTGGTGCTGTTCGTGATCGCGTCCTGGCTGTGCGGGCTCGCGCCGAACATGACGACGCTGATCGCCTTGCGCGCCATGCAGGGCTTCGTTGCCGGGCCCATGATTCCGCTGTCTCAGTCGCTGCTGCTCTCCAGCTATCCGAGGGCGCTGGCCGGGTTGGCGATGGGCATGTGGGCGATCACGACGCTGGTGGCGCCGGTAACGGGGCCGCTGCTGGGCGGATGGATCACCGATCACGTCAACTGGCCCTGGATCTTCTACATCAACATCCCGGTGGGAATCATCGCCGCGCTGTCCTCGTGGGCCATCTATCACAAGCGCGAAACCATCACGCACAAGCTGCCGATCGACAGGGTCGGGCTCGCGCTGCTGGTCGTGTGGATCGGCGCGCTGCAGATCATGCTGGACGTCGGCAAGGAGCACGACTGGTTCTCGTCGGGCCTCGTGATCGGGCTCGCGGTGACCGCCGTCGTCGGCTTCGCCTTCTTCCTGGCATGGGAGCTTACCGACCAGCATCCTGTCGTCGATTTGCGGCTGTTCAAGCTGCGCAACTTCTGGACCGGCACGGTCTCCACCGCGATCGGCTACGGGCTCTTCTTCGGCAACCTGGTGCTGCTGCCGCTCTGGCTGCAGCAGTACATGGGCTATACCGCGACCGACTCCGGCATGATCCTCGCGCCGGTGGGCCTGTTCGCGATCATCCTGTCGCCGATCGTGGGCAAGACCATCACGCACATCGACCCGAGGCGCTTCGCCACCTTCGCCTTCCTGGTGTTCGCCGTCGTGCTGTGGATGCGCTCGCGCTTCAACACGCAGGCCGACCTCACCACGCTGATGATTCCCACGTTGATCCAGGGCATCGCGATGGCGTTCTTCTTCATCCCGCTGGTCACGATCACCTTGTCGGGCCTGCCACCCGATCGCATTCCCGCCGCCTCGGGCCTGACGAACTTCGCGCGGATCACCGCCGGCGCCTTCGGCACCTCGATCTCCACGACGCTGTGGGAAAGCCGCGCGGCCCTGCACCATTCGCAACTGGCCGAGGCGGTGAACGCGGGCAGTCCGGCCGCGCAGGCCGCGCTGTCGGGCCTCGCCGCCGGCGGCCTCACGCCGGAGCAGGCGCTCGGACAGATCAACCGGATGGTGGACCAGCAGGCGTTCATGCTGGCGGCCAACGACATCTTCTACATTTCCGCGGTGCTGTTCCTGGCGCTGATCCCGCTGGTGTGGCTGAGCCATCCAATACCGGCCCACGGCAGCGGCGGCGAAGCGGCGGCCGGGGCGCATTGATCCGGTTTCGAAGGGCGCCTTGTGCCGGAGCAATTCAGGCAAATACACTCCTTGTCATATTGCAGGGAATTTCTTGAGAGGAGTTGACACATGGAACAGCCCACGCCCATTCAACTGAACGGCCGGCCTGTCGGCACAGGGTCATTTCCGTTGATCATCACCCCGCTGGTTGGCCGAACACCGGGCGATCTGATCGCGGAAGTGGAAGCCATCCTGCCGAAAAGCCCCGACTTGCTCGAGTGGCGCATCGATTTCTTCGAAGGCATAGCCGATGTCGCTCTGGTGATCGAAACCGCCAGTGCCATGAAACGTGCCGCCGGACCGGTTCCAATTCTGCTGACCCGGCGCAACACCACGGAGGGCGGCCAGCCCATACCCATTGCGGAGTCGGCCGTGGTCGCGATGTACTGCCGCGCCTGCGAGGCTCGCTGCATTGACTTGATCGACTACGAACTTTCCAATGAGCCGGAGCGCCTGACCCAATTGCGCGATGTATCGGCCGCCAACGGCATAGCAATGATCCTGTCGTACCACAATTTCGAATTCACACCGGATTTCGATACGCTCCTGGGCCGATTCTTGACAGCGGAACGTCTGGGAGCTGACATCGCGAAGGTGGCAGTCATGCCCAAGGACCCGCAGGACGTGCTGGCGCTGCTGAGCGCGACCTATCGAGCGAGCCAGGTCACCCGCATTCCGCTGATCAGCATGTCCATGGGCGGCATCGGTTCCATCTCGCGGATCATGGGCTGGATCTACGGATCGGCGGCGACATTCGCCGTCGGGAAGAGCAGCTCTGCACCGGGCCAGATCGCAATCGATGACCTGCGCGCCGCGCTGGCGATTGCACGTCGTGCGGTAAATGGATAGTCAGCGCCCCGCAACTCTAGTTCAGGGCGCCTTGGCCTGACGCCGGGTCAAACTGCGTTGCTCGGGCGCGCGTCGAGCTGCTGGCGAATTCTCCCGCATGAACAGAGCCGCTACGACGCCGCGCAGCCAACGGTTCCCGGGTTCGTCGTGATATCGGGCGTGCCAGTGCTGCTTGATGGTGACCGGCGGCAGCGTGAGAGGGCACTTCATGACCTTGAGATCGGCCATGCCCGCGAGGGTCTCGCCGATCTGGCGCGGCGATGTGGCAATCAGGTCCGTGGCCGACACGATGCCCGACAGCCCGAGGAAGCCGGGAAGTTCGCAGACGACCCGCCGCCGAACCGATTGCCGGCGCATCGTGTCCTCGAGCAGCTGCGCGCCGGTACCTCCCGTAATGGCGACATGGCCCTCCTCGTTGTACGCGCGCAAAGTCAGGGTGTCGCGGATACGCGGGTGCTTGCTGCTGACGAGGCACACCCAATCCTGTGGAAACAGCGTTTGCTGGTAGAAGCCCGACTCCAGCCAAGGCACGAATCCCAACGCCAGGTCGGCACCGCCCGACTCCAGCGCATGGGCCGTCTCATCGTCGATGCGCGCGGCCACCAGCCGTACCCGTGGTGCCGCGGCTCGCACGTGGGCCAGCAGCTGCGGCATGAGGCACAAATGGCTGGAATCCGCCATGCAGATGCGGAATTGCCGC
>DATNCB010000047.1:0-5884 GCA_035571715.1 Ramlibacter sp. | reverse complement strand
CGCCGGCAGGACCGTCCGCCAGCGGGATGGGCGCGGGCACAGCACCGTCCAATCTCCCATCCGGAAGTGCGGACTGGCCGTAGCCGTTGTGCTTCTTCATTCTTACCTCGCGGGCAAGTACCTGGCGGGGTCCACGGGCTTGCCCTGCCGGCGGATCTCGAAATGCAGCTTGACGCGGTCCGCGTCACTGCTGCCCATCTCCGCGATTTTTTGGCCCTTGCGAACGGTCTGGTCTTCTTTTACCAGCAGTGTCTGGTTGTGGGCGTAGGCAGAAAGGTAAGTGTTGTTGTGTTTCAGAATGATCAGGTTGCCATAGCCACGCAAGCCGGCGCCCGCATACACGACACGTCCGTCGGCAGAGGCCAGGACCGGATCCCCCGGCTTGCCCGCGATGTCCAGACCCTTGTTTCTTTGCTCGTCGAAGCTCGCCACCACCGCGGCCGCGCCGCTGGTGGGCCACGCCCAGGGGACGTCTTCTTCCCCGGCCGGCGCCGGCGTCGGGCTTACCGGCGGCAAGCTGGCAACGGGTGCCGCGGGGGCCGCAGGTGCGGCGCGAGACGCACTGGCGGACGCTGCCGGTGCTCCGCTGCTGGGCACGGCAGACCCCGGCGTGACCGGTCGCGCGACGGCGACTTCAGTTGCCGCGCCCACCGGTGGAATCACGCGCAGAACCTGTCCCACTTCGATGATGTTGGGGTTCTCGATGTTGTTCCAGCGCGCGACGTCGCGCCAGTTCTGGCCGCTGTCGAGCGCGATGCGGATCAGGGTGTCGCCGGGACGCACGGTGTAGTAGCCGGGCTTGCCGACGTTTTCCGCGCCCGGCAGCGGTTTGACCGGCTCCGCCACCACGGGCGGCTCCCCAACGGGGGCGGACGGCTGCGAGCGCGCGCCGGGGCTGCGATCCTCCACCGGCGCCGGCGCGCGCGGGCCCGATGCGCACCCGGCGAGCAAGCCCGCCATCAGCATGGCCGCGGCCCACATCCTTCCCTGACTGCGCAACTCGATCATCTTTGTTTTCCTTCACCCGATGCCCGATTTTAGGGGGACAAAGTGAACAGTCTCAAGCACAGTTTGTTTCATTTCGCGCGGCGTCTTCTCCATCACGAGCAACGCCTGCTTGCCGCCAGGCATTTGCATGGGTGCAACGATGCGTCCACCCACTGCCAGCTGCTCGATCCACGCCTGCGGCACAGCCTCGCCACCGGCCGCGGCGATGATGCCCGCATACGGTGCGCCCTTGGCAAAGCCAGCCATTCCGTCGCCAAACAGAAGGTGCACGTTGGCAAGGCGGAACGGCCGAAGATTGGCGCGCGCCTTTTCGTGCAGGCCGCGCAGCCGCTCGATGCTGTAGACCTCGGTTGCCACCGCACTCAGCACCGCGGCCTGATAGCCGCAACCGGTGCCGATCTCCAGCACCCGTCCGAGCCTGCCCGAAACATCCTTCTTGCCTCCCAGCAGCAATTCGATCATGCGCGCGACGACATTGGGTTTGGAGATGGTCTGGCCGAGGCCGATCGGCAAGCTCGTGTCCTCATAGGCCTGATTCACCAGCGCACTGTCGACGAAGCGATGCCGCTCAACGGCCTGCATGGCCGCAAGCACACGCGGATCGGCGACACCCTGCGCCATGAGTTTTTGCACCATGCGCGAGCGAACGGCCTCGGAATCCAGGCCGATGCCGCCGGGAGCATCACGATGCACCTGTCCTTGCGCCGGCAGGTCCAGCCGCACGGGAAAGCCAGGACGGCGAGACATTCAGCGCCCCTCCTGCGCCACAGCGCCCATCCGGGCCACGACCTGTGCCCAATGCTGCAGTTGCTCATGATCCGTCAGGTCCACCTTCAGCGGTGTGATCGACACATGGCCGTTGGCGGTGGCGTGAAAATCGGTCCCTTCCGCATCGTCCTTGACCGGCCCGGCACCGCCGATCCAATACATGAGGTCGCCGTGCGGGCTGGTCTGCGAAATCACTTTCTCGGCAGCGTGACGGCGCCCCAGCCGGCTCACCTTGAAGGGTTTGAGTTCTTCGTACGGCAGGTTCGGGATGTTGACGTTGAGCAGCCAGGGCTGGGCCGCACCCACGCCGTTCGCAAGCGCCTGCTGCACGAGTTCGCGCGCCTTGCGTGCTGCGGCATCGATATGGGCCCAGCCCTTTTGCGTTTGCGAAAACGCGATCGACGGCACGCCGAACAGATAACCTTCCATCGCCGCGCCGACGGTTCCCGAGTAAATCGTGTCGTCGCCCATGTTGGCGCCGTTGTTGATGCCGCTGACGACCAGGTCAGGCCGATAGCCCAGCAGCCCCGTCAAGGCGACGTGCACGCAATCGGCCGGTGTACCGTTGACGTAGCGAAATCCATTGCCCGCCAGATGCACATACAGGGGCGAATGCAGGGTAAGCGCATTGGACTTGGCGCTATTGTTGTGCTCGGGAGCCACCACCTCGACATCGGCGAGGTCCTTGATCGCTTCATGGAGCGCGACGATGCCGGGTGCCTGGTAGCCATCGTCGTTGGAAAGCAGGATTTTCATCGCGGTAAAGGGTTGAAACCATTGTAGGTGCGAAGGTCGCCGCAGAGACATTCAAGCCTGATTCATGCGCCTTATCATCGCCCCTTTTTCTAGCGGAGGATCCGATGCAAGCATGGCTTTGCGAGAACCCTGTCGGCGTCGAGGCGCTGCAATGGAAGGAAATGCCGACGCCCAATCCCAAGGCCGGCGAAGTGCTGATCGAAATCAAGGCTGCGAGCCTGAATTTTCCGGATCTGCTCATTGTGCAGAACAAGTACCAGATGAAGCCGCCGCTGCCGTTTGTGCCGGGGTCGGAGTACGCGGGCGTGATCGCGGCTGTCGGTGACGGCGTCACGCAGCTGAAAGTCGGCCAGAGCGTCGCCTGCCTCTCCGGCACCGGCGGCTTCGCCACCCACACCATCGCGCCTGCCGCGTTGTGCATGCCGCTGCCGCCGGGCTTTCCCCATGTGGACGCGGCGGCATTCATCATGATCTATGCGACTTCGCATCACGCGCTGGTGGACCGCGGCCAGTTGAAAGCCGGCGAAACCGTGCTGGTTCTTGGCGCTGCCGGCGGAGTCGGCACGTCGGCCATTCAGGTCGCCAAAGTCATGGGGGCCCGCGTCATTGCCGCAGCCTCGAGCGATGAGAAATGCGCGCTGTGCAAATCGATCGGTGCCGATTCAACCATCAACTACGGCCGCGAAGACCTGCGCGAGGCGATCAAGAAGCTGACCGACGGCAAAGGCGTCGATGTGGTCTACGACCCGGTCGGCGGCGATCTGGCCGAGCCGGCGCTGCGATCCGTCGGTTGGCGAGGCCGCTACCTGATCATCGGCTTTGCGTCGGGCTCGATCCCTTCGCTGCCGCTGAACCTGCCGCTACTCAAGGGCTCATCGCTGGTCGGCGTGTTCTGGGGCAGCTTCGCCAAGCACGAACCGAAGGCGAACGCAGCGATGTTCGCGGAGCTGGCACGCTGGTACGCCGAAGGCAAGATCAAGCCCGTGATCGACCGCACGATGCCGATGGCCGAGCTGAAGGCCGCCTTCGCCCACATGGGCTCGCGTACCGTCAAGGGCAAGCTAGTGATGGTGAATTAGGTCGCGCCGCTATAATTGCGCTCTCCACGGTGGCTGTAGCTCAGTTGGTAGAGTCCAGGATTGTGATTCCTGTTGTCGTGGGTTCGAGTCCCATCAGCCACCCCAAAATTCCATGAAAAAGCCCGCGTTTCTGCGGGCTTTGTTTTTCACGTGTACGACGGGTTTACTGCGTCGTCACCGCCTGGTCGGCACCGGAAGGCTTCGGCACCTCGATCTGCACCTTGAAGCGCTCCTTGAGCAGGTTGTAGTACGCCAGGTTCTCGGCCGATGCCAGGGACTGCGCATACTGCTGGCGCTCCTGCCGGGCCGCGGCTTCAGCCGGCGTCTCGCGCGGCAAGACCTTGTTGACCTTGACCACCGCATAGCCTTGATCGCCCAGATCGACACCCGCGAAGACAGGCAAAGCCGCCGGGTCGGCCCTCAGCGCAGCCTCGACCACGGCTTGCGGCTGCTTCTGTGACTCCTGGCGCGATACCGCGATGGGCGCGGGCAGGCTGGCGGAAGCGGGATTGGTTTTCCAGGCAGCGAGCTTTTCCACGCCTTCCTTCTTCGCGAGTTCGGCGGCGCGCGCGCTCACAACGCGCTCGCGCACGCGCTCCTTCACCTCAGCGAACGGCAGCGTGCGCGCCGGCGTGTACTGCGACACGCGCCCGGCCACCAAGGTGCTGGGCGCGATCTCGACGGCTTCCGTGTTGCGCTTCTTCTGGGTGCTGTCCGGCGAGAACAGCGCGCTGAGGAACTTCGGGTTGGCCAGAGCGCCGGTAGCGCCCGCTGCCGGGTTGCGAGCCACGTTGGACGCCGTCCTGATTTCCAGCTTCAGCTTGTCGGCGACGGGCTTCAAGCTGTCGGCCTGCTCGTAGACGCCGTTGCTGAACGTGTCGGCCGCTTCGGCGAACTTGCGCTGCGCCTGCTGCTTCTTCAGCTCGGCTTCGATTTCCGGCCTCATTTCTTCGAAGCTGCGCTGCTTGGGCGACTTGATGTCGGTGACCATGATGATGTGGTAGCCGAATTCGGTTTCCACCACGCCGCTGATCTCGCCTTTCGGCAGCGCGAAGGCCGCGTCCTCGAACGGCTTGGTCATGGCGCCGCGCGCGAAGAAATCGAGGTCGCCGCCATTGGTTGCCGAGCCCGGGTCCTGCGAATTCTTCTTCGCGACGTCGGCGAAACTGCCCGGCGACTTCTTCACCTGCGCGAGCAGTTCCTGCGCCTTGGCTTTCGCCTTTTCGCGGTCGTCTGCCGGTGCGCCCTTGGGCACCGCGATCAGGATGTGGCTGGCGCGTCGCTCTTCCTTGCCCGAGAGCCGCCCAACGTTTTGATCGTAGTAGGTCTTGAGATCCTGCTCGTTCACGCTCAGGCCTTTCTTGACCGTGTCCAGATCGAGCACCAGGTATTCGATGCTGGCTTGCTCCGGTGCCTGGAACAGCGACTGGTTGTCCTTGTAGTAGGCCTCCAGCTCGGCGTCCGTGGGCTTGACCCGGCTGGCGAAATCGGCCGTGGCGAAGCGCGCCACCTGCACTTCACGCTTTTCGAAGAACGCGTTGAGCGCGAGATTGGCCTGCGCCGCGGTCGCCACGGTGGTGCCGCCCACCCCGGCGAGCACCTGGCGGGCGGACAAGTCGGCCCGAACGCTGGCTTCGAACATCTCGGGTGTCATCCCCTGCGCACCCACCAGCTGCCGATAACGCTCCATGTCCAGCTTGCCGTCGGGCCCTCGCAACGCCGCGATCATTTCGTTTTGCTGCAGCTCGCGCGCCAGCCGCAGGTCGCTGGTGACCAGCTTGGACTTCGCAGCGGCCGCAGCGAGTACGCGGTCGCGCACCATGCGCTCGAGCGTCCCGTATTTGGCGGCCGGAGACTCCAGCAGCTTCGAATCGAGCGTGGGCATCGACTGGCGCAAGCGATCGATTTCCCGCTTGTGCGCCGCATCCCAGTCGCCTTGCAGGATGTCCTGCCCGTCGACCTTGGCCACGGCCTCGCCTTTTTCGCGGAAACGGTTATAGCCATTGATGCCCACCAGCACGAATGACGGGAAGATCAGCAGGAACAGCAGGAACTGCATGACCTTCATGTGCTTGCGAACGAAATCAAACATGCTCAGACTCGGTAGGAGTAAAAACAAAAAGGCGAACTACTGTTCGCCTTCGCCTGTTGGTGGGTGCTGACGGGTTCGAACCGCCGACCTACGCCTTGTAAGGGCGCCGCTCTACCAGCTGAGCTAAGCACCCCACCTGAAAACACACACCCGCTCAGTTCAACGCATCCTTGAGCGCTTT
>DATNCB010000046.1:0-1868 GCA_035571715.1 Ramlibacter sp. | reverse complement strand
CAAGAAACATCGCGTCGACCTGACCGATATACCGCTGGTCACCATCGACGGCGAGGACGCACGCGACTTCGACGACGCGGTTTACTGCGAGCCCGCAAAGGTCGGGCGCGGCAAGGGCTGGCGCCTGCTCGTGGCGATCGCCGACGTCAGCAATTACGTGGAGACCGGCAATGCGATCGACGTCGACGCGTACGACCGTGCCACCAGCGTCTATTTCCCGCGCCGCGTGATCCCGATGCTGCCGGAGAAGCTATCCAACGGGTTGTGTTCGCTCAACCCCGAGGTCGAGCGCCTGTGCATGGTTTGCGACATGCTGATCACCTCCACCGGCGAGATCCAGGCCTATCAGTTCTATCCGGCCGTCATGTGGAGTCATGCGCGGTTCACCTACACCGAGGTTGCGGCCATCCTGGCCAACACGCGGGGGGCGGAGGCCGTGCGGCACAAGGACCGCGTGGGCGACCTGCTGAACTTGTACGAGGTCTATCGCGCGCTGCTCAAGGCGCGCAACCAGCGCGGCGCGGTGGACTTCGAAACCACCGAGACCCAGATCATCTGCGACGAGAACGGACGCATCGAACGCATCGTGCCGCGCGTGCGCACCGATGCCCACCGGCTGATCGAGGAAGCCATGCTGGCGGCCAACGTGTGCAGCGCCGACTTCATCCAGGAAAACAAGCATCCCGGCCTGTACCGCGTGCACGAAGGGCCGACGCCCGAGAAGAAAGAGATCCTGCGCGGCTATCTCAAGGCGATCGGTGTGGGGCTCACCGTCAGCGAGGATCCGCAGCCGGCGGAGTTCCAGCGCATCGCCGAGGCCACCAAGGACCGGCCCGATGCGCAGCAGATCCACACCATGCTGCTGCGTTCGATGCAGCAGGCGATCTATACGCCGATCAACAGCGGCCACTTCGGCCTGGCCTACGACGCGTACACGCATTTCACGAGCCCGATCCGCCGCTATCCCGACCTGCTGGTGCACCGCGTGATCAAGGCGATCCTCGCGCGGGAGCGCTACGAACTGCCGGTGCTGCCCACGCCGGGCGAGGCCCACGAGAAGCTGGCACGCCGGCTGTCCGCGCGCGTGAAGGTGCCGGGCCACAGGCTGAAAAAGCCGGCGCCCCCGCCCAGTCGCGAAGTCCAGGCCTGGGAAGCCGCCGGCCTGCACTGCAGCGCCAATGAGCGGCGAGCCGACGAGGCCAGCCGCGATGTGGAAGCCTGGCTCAAGTGCAAGTACATGCGCGAGCATCTGGGCGAGGAATATGGCGGCATCGTGACCGCCGCCACGAGCTTCGGCATCTTCGTCACGCTGGACCAGATGTACGTTGAAGGCCTGGTGCACATCACCGAGCTGGGCGGCGAATACTTCAAGTTCGACGAAGCGCGACAGGAGCTGCGTGGCGAGCGCACCGGCATCCGTTATGCCATCGGCACGCGCTTGCGGGTGCAGGTCAGCCGCGTCGACCTGGACGGGCGCAAGATCGATTTCAGGCTGGTGCACGAAGGCGAGGACCTGGTTTTGCGGGCGCTCAAGGACAAGGGCGTGACCACTGTACGCGGGGCCGCGCCCGGTGTACCGGTCAAATCCTCGACCAAGCGGGCAGCCAAAAAGGCCGCCAAGCCTGCATCGCCGATCCAGGCACTCAAGGCCGCCGTGAAGACGGGCGCCGGCAAGAACAAGAGCCGCAAAGTGCGCCGTTAGGGCGTGTTCACACTATCGGGAGAATTCATGGCAACGAATACATCGGGCGGCAAGGTCGCCATCGTCACCGGAGGCGGAACCGGAATCGGCAAGGCCGCGGCATTGGCGCTGTTGGCCGACGGCTGGCGGGTGGCGATTGCCGGGCGCCGGCAGGAGCCGCTGGAAC
>DATNCB010000045.1:0-1901 GCA_035571715.1 Ramlibacter sp. | reverse complement strand
GTCCGTCATTCCCTCCTGGGAAGGCGGCTCCAATTCGACATCGGGCGGATGTATATCACCGGTCTTCTTGGTGTTGTCCCTGGGGTTGGTCATGGCGTACTCCTGCATGAACAGAGTGGCTCGATAGGACCAATCTACGCCGGCTTGTTGGCCATTCTGTAAGCGAAATCCGCTGTGCCCCGGCTGGGAGTTCCTGGCGCATGCGCGCTCGTTACAAGCTCATCGCCTGGAAGATGGGATCATCCAGTGCGGTGGTTGAGCATGGGAACGAGTCATGACTTTTGTGCTTGTTGGCAATAGCGTTCGCATTGCCCTGCCGGTGCTTCAGGCGGCATATGGTTTCCAGGACGCGAATTGCCTTATTGCAGGCGGCCAGGAAACACTTGGATTGCGCTGGTCGAGCCTGTGCCGGCGGCATGTGCTGATCGATCTTGATGATGACGCCGGCTCGGTGCGCCTGATCAACGGCATTGCGGAACGGGACCCCGACGCGACGCTGGTTCCATTCGACTGCGACGGCATTAGGCTGGTCAACCGGGTGCGAAGCAAGTTGGCGCTCCCGTCCATTCCGGTACCCGATCTGCCGACGCTCGAAATGCTGGACGACAAATGGCGCTTTTACGAATTTTGCGTGGCGAACGCAATTCCCGTACCGGCGACCCGCTACGTCGGAGCAAAAGCCGATCTGGACTTTGGCGCGCTGGAGGCTGAATTCGGTTTGCCGTTTGTCGTCAAACCGACCAACTGGTCCGGCTCGATCGGCGTGCAGATCGTTCGCGACAGGGGCGATGTCGAAGAAAAGATACGCGACAACGCGTCTTACCGGTTCGGATCGCTGATCGCCCAGCGTTACGTCGATGGCGTGGATATGGGCATCAATGTGCTGTCCCTGCACGGCCGGCTTTGCGCCTTCTCGATCCAAAGCGTTGTCAACTGGCCCTTGATCGAGTTCGTACCGAACGCCGCGATGGAAGACATAGCGGCCAAGATCTGCCATGACAGTGGCTACCACGGCGTCATGAATGTCGATGTGCGGCTCGAGGAAGGCACCGGAAAAGTCTTCCTGATGGAAGCCAATCCTCGTTTCTGGGCTACCTTGGCGGCCGCTGCTGCGTGCGGCCTGAACTTCCTTGCCGAGAGCGTCAAACAGTCCAGTGGCGGGGACAGTCCGCGCCGCCTCACTTCAGGCCGGTACGACACGCGGCATCCCCTGCTCGTACCCTCCGCATGGTGGCGCATCGCGTCGGACCCCAGCGCGTCGGGTCGTTTGCTGCGGGCCAGACTGTTCGACGTGTATTCTCTCGGTCGACTGGCTCAGGAAATCCCGGCGATGGCCTCCCGACGGGTGCGGCGCGGCGCGAGTTCCCTGATGCGCAGCGCCCCCGCACCGGTCCGGTCGAGCACCGCGTCCGAGCCCGGCACGAGGTAAACAGAGAGGAGAGACACCATGGATCCCGCCATCCGCCGCCAGACGATCGCCGACCTGTTGCACCGCAGCGCCATGCGCTATCCGGCCAAGACCGGGCTCGAGTGCGGCGACACGCGATGGACCTTCGCGCAGTTTGACGCCGTGTGCGACCGCGTGGCCGCGGGGCTGTCGCGCCTGGGCGTGGGCAAGGCCAGCCGGGTCGCGGTGCTGGCCCGCAACTCGCACGCCTTCGCGGCATTGCGCTTCGCGCTGGCGCGCCTGGGTGCGGTGCTGGTGCCGATCAACTTCATGCTCAAGGCCGAAGAGGTCGCCTACATCCTCAAGCACGCCGGTGCGCAAATGCTCGCCACCGACTCGGGCCTGGCCGACACGGCGCGCGCCGCCGCGGCGCTGGGCACGGCCGTGAAGCAGTTCGTGTGTCTGCCGTCGGAAGAGCCGTCGCAGCCGGTGAGCGGCATGACCTCTTTCGACG
>DATNCB010000044.1:0-10776 GCA_035571715.1 Ramlibacter sp. | reverse complement strand
GAACAAGGGCTTCATCTGCCTGATGGAGCAGTTGCCCTGGGAGCGCATGCAGATCGCCGCCACGGCGGTGGCGTCGGCGCAGGCCGCGATCGACGGCACGGTGCAATACGTGAAGGAGCGCAAGGTCTTCGGCCAGCCCGTGGCCGCCTACCAGAACACCCGCTACACGCTGGCCGAGCTGCAGACCGAGGTCCAGATCGCCCGCGTCTTCGTCGACAAATGCCTGGAGCTGGTCTGCCAGGACAAGCTCGACACTGCCAGCGCCAGCATGGCCAAGTACTGGACCACCGACTTGCAGTGCAAGGTGATGGACGAATGCGTGCAGCTGCACGGCGGCTACGGCTACATGTGGGAATACCCCATCACCCGCGCCTATGCCGATGCACGGGTGCAGCGCATCTACGGCGGCACCAACGAGATCATGAAAGAGGTGATCACGCGGGCGATGGGCTTGGGCGGCAGGTAGCTCTCACACTGGCCGGACGGTGGTGCGTCGCGCTTGCCGCGTGGAGGCGGCTGTGCTACCTTCCCAGCCCCTGGGAGGTGAAGCCAATGAACATCAAGATCCTCACTTCAATGGTCCTGGCGTGCGTGTTGAACGCTGCGTGTGCGCAGGCGCCGACGCGCCAGTGGTTGGTCACGGCCAACGACAACAAGGTCGAGCTGCGGCAGGGCGTCGTCACGGTACGCCCAGCGGACAACAAGGACAGCCTGACAATATTCGATATCGCATCGGTTCCGGCCAAGCTGGTGGCTCGCGTGGAGGCCCCGGCGAGCGTGGTGGGGCCGCCGCAATCGGTGGCGCTGGCGCCGGATTTGTCGGTCGCGATCCTGACGGCGGCCACTCGAATCGACCCCGCCGATCCGGCCAAGACGATCGACGGAAACCAGATCTCCGTCATCGATCTCGAGGCATCCCCACCCGCGGTGGTGCAAACCGTCTCCGTCGGCCCCGCCCCGGCAGGAGTTGCGATTTCTCCCGACGGCAAGATGGTGCTCGCTGTGACCCGGACCGATTCAGCGGTGCTGGTCTTCGCGCTGGAAGGCAAGCGGCTGCG
Source organism: Ramlibacter sp. (assembly GCA_035571715.1). Lineage (GTDB taxonomy): Bacteria > Pseudomonadota > Gammaproteobacteria > Burkholderiales > Burkholderiaceae_C > Ramlibacter. The sequence goes on along the minus strand of DATNCB010000044.1, from coordinate 9,718 downwards.
CCAAACCGGGCGCCTTGCGCTGCCCGAAAAATCGGTGCCGGCCGGCGTCGCTTTCACGCCCGACGGAAAGCGCGCCCTGGTCACGCGTGATGGCGACAGCACGGTCACCTTGCTGGCGATCGGGGGCGGCGAGGCCAAGCTCGCGGGGCGCGACTTCTTCACCGGGGTGCGACCCTATGGCGTGCAGATCGGCAAGAGTGGCGAATGGGCTATCGTGGGAAATGTGGGGCGAGGACAGGGCGACTACGACACCATCACGCTGGTGGACATGAAGGGTGACTTGCCGCGGGCGGTGCACCACGCGACAGCCGGACCGAGCGTGGAAGGCGTCGCCATTTCCCCGGATTCGAGACTGGCCGCCGCCGTCGTGCACGATGGCAGCAACCGGCCCTCCAGTTCACCGCTCTACCACGACAACGGGCGCGTGTTCGTGCTGCGCATCGAGGGTGGCAAGCTGGTGCCTCTGGGCGATGCGCCGATCGGCAAATGGTCGCAAGGTGCGGCCTTCTCGCCCGATTCACGGCGCCTTTACGTGGAGAACATGGTAGAGCGCAACGTCCAGGTGTTCCGGGTCGAGAGCACCGGCATCGTCGATACCGGCGAGCGCATCAGCTTGCCGGGCGGAGGCGCGGCCATGGCTGTGGGTTCTCGCTAATCTGCATGACAGAGATCATCACCTTTCCCAACACGAGCTGGGATGAGCAGGTTGCCACAGCGGCGGCCGAACTCGCGTTGACTGAGCTGGAACGGGGGAACGTCCTGCTGTTTCCCCAGCTTCGCTTTCCGATCGAAGCTGGCGAGAGCCGGCTGCTGTCGCCGGAAATCTCCGGGAACGCAAAGAATGTCAGCTTCGATCCATCCACCGGCTCGTTGCGCGCCAGCGGCCTCAGTGACGCGGATTTCCAGGCGCTGCAGGAGCTGATGAGGCGCTTCGCCGCGTCGACCAGGAGCCTGTTGCGCAACGTGCTGCCCCGCTACGAGGCCGGATTGGAACAGGCCCGCACCAGCTTTCGGCCGGCGGAGATCGCCGGGCGGCGGACCTCGTGGCGAAAGGACGATACACGTCTGCACGTGGATAGTTTTCCGTCCTCGCCCACTCAGGGCAAACGCATACTGCGCGTCTTCACCAATATCAATCCGCATGGGCACAGCCGGAACTGGAGGCTCGGTGAACCATTCGAACGGGTCGCACGCCGGTTTCTGCCTTCGCTGAAGCCACCCATCCCGGGCGCCGACCGCGTGCTCGAAGTGCTTCGCATCACCAAGCGTCGGCGCAGCGCCTACGATCACTACATGCTGCAGCTGCACGACCGGATGAAGGCGGATTCGGCATACCAGTCGCACGTCGCGCAACGCGCATGGGAATTCCAGCCGGGAAGCACGTGGATCGTCTACACCGATGTGGTCTCCCATGCTGCGACCGGCGGACAGCACGCGTTGGAGCAAACCTACCACCTGCCCGTCGACTCGATGCTGGATGCATCGACGTCACCGCTGCGCATTCTCGAGAACCTTCTCGGCCGTGAACTGACCTGATGCCGCCGGGCGGCCTCGCTAGTCAGCTATAGTGCTCGCTGCGAAGCACCACAACGCGAGGTTCGCATGAGGCTCCAGTTCGTCATTTGCGCGTTTGCTCTTGCACCGCTTGCAGCCGGCGTATCGGCAGCAACTCCGGCGTCACCTTACGTCGGGCAGGAGTCCCGGGACATCAAGTCCCTGGCACCCGAGGATGTGGCGTCCTATTTGTCCGGCAAGGGCATGGGGCTCGCCAAGGCCGCCGAACTCAATGGCTACGCGGGTCCCGCGCACGTGCTGGAACTTGCCTCACAGCTTGCCCTGACCTCTGAACAGCGCACCCGCACGGAAGCCCTCTTTCAATCGATGCAGACGAAAGCCTCGTCCCTGGGTCGAGCTCTCGTAGACGAAGAACGCAAGCTCGACCAGCTGTTCGCCGCCAGGGCCGTGACGCCGCAGTTGCTCGCGAGCTCGCTAAGTCAAATCGGCTCGCTTCAGGCCCAGGTGCGCGGCGCGCACCTCGAAGCTCACCTGGCGCAGGTCGACATCCTGACCCCCGAGCAAAATGCCCGCTACGCCCAGTTGCGCGGTTACGGCGGTTCGAGTGAGCCGGCCGGTCATGGCGGTATGCAGCACAAACATTGAAGTCGGCAACCGTGTGGCGCCCACGCCTGAATGCGGGTCGCTGCGATCGGAGGACAGATGCGTACGATTCACTGGCTGATCGCTGCAATGCTTGGGTTGGTGTTTGCGGCCTGCGCGGGCATCGGCACCGCGCCGACGGCGGAAGCGCGACAGGCCTTGGCCCCGACCGGCAAGCTTCGCGTTCCGCTCCAGCTTGGCAGTCCGCACAACGTCATACGCGACAGCGCGTCGGGCGAGATGAAGGGGGTCGGATATGACCTCGGGAAAGAGTTGGCGCGGCGCATCGGGGTGCCATTCGAGCCGGTGATGTATCCATCAGTCGGGGCACTTCTCGATGCCGGCAAGTCCGGCTCCTGGGACGTGGCCTTTGTCGGATTCAGTCCGGCTCGTGCGAAGGAGTGGGACTTTGCCCCGTTACACATGGAAGTCGAATTCGGTTACCTCGTGCCTGCCGGCTCGTCGATCGCAACGATGGCGGACGTGGACCGGCCGGGGATTCGAGTTGCCGTGCAGGAGAAGTCCCAGCCGGATGTCTTTCTTTCCCGCACGCTGAAGAATGCCGTGCCGGTTCGGGCACCGAGCCTTGCCGGTACATTGGAGGCGCTGAAATCCGGCAACGCAGACGCAATCTTCAGCATCAAGCCAAGCCTGTTCGAAGCATCCAATCAATTGCCTGGTTCCCGCGTTCTCGATGGCCGCCCCGGCATCGATCCACATGCCATGGTTATGCCGAAGGGACGGGATGGCGGCCTCGCATACGCGCGGCAGTTCATCGAGCGCGCCAAGGCAGAGGGTCTGGTCAAAGCGGCGATCGACAGGGCCGGAATGCGCGGCGCCGTAGTGGCTGCGCGCGAATGAGGACCTTGTAGCTTTTCACGCATCACGAGGTGACATATGGCGAAGATCGAGGAACGGCTGGCTGCTCTTGGATTGGTTCTTCCACCGCCTATCACACCGCCTGCCGGCGTCGCGCTGCCATTTCAATTCGTGCGGATCATAGGTAACCGGGCCTTTATCTCCGGGCATGGGCCGCACAATCCCGACGGCTCGTTGGCTCACCCACTTGGCAAGCTCGGCAAAGAGCTCACAGTCCAGCAGGGCTACGCAGCCGCCCGGCTGACAGCGCTGTCGATCCTCGGCAGTCTCAAGCGCGCGTTGGGCGATCTCGATCGCATTGCCGCGTGGGGCCGAATCTTTGGCATGGTCAATTCCGCTCCCGGCTTCAACCAGCAGCCGAGCGTCATCAACGGATTCTCCGATCTCATACTTGAACTCTACGGAGCCGAGATTGGCGCTCACTCGCGCAGCGCGGTCGGCATGGCAGAACTTCCGTTCGACATACCCGTGGAGATCGAAGGAGAGGTAGAAATCCTGGTGGTCGATGCCGGCTGATGTTTCGTGTAGGTCTCATCTCGGACACCCACGGTCTCCTGCGGCCCGAAGCCAAGGCGTTTCTGCAAGGCAGTGACCGCATCGTTCACGCCGGCGACATCGGCAATCCCGGCATTCTGGAAGAACTCTCGGAAATCGCGCCCGTCACCGCCGTGAGAGGCAACAACGACCGAGGTCCATGGGCGCAAGCGCTGCGCGAAAGCGAATTCCTGCGGGTGGGCGAGGTGTTCGTCTACGTCGTGCACGATCTCGCCGAACTCGACATCGATCCGATTGCTGCAGGAGTTCGTGTTGTCTTATCCGGCCACTCACACCAGCCGGCGGTTGAAGAGCGAGATGGGGTGCTCTACGTCAACCCCGGAAGCGCGGGACCTCGGCGGTTCAAGCTTCCCATTGCCGTCGGTGAACTCACAGTGGCCGGCCGCTCGGTGTCGGCCCGCACCGTCGTGCTGCAAACGAACTAAGGCGTTCCGTTACTTTCGGTTATCCGCAGCCTTCTTGACAGGCGGATGAACCTTCCTATACTAAGCCACATGGTTAACTGTTAGCTGCCGTCGCGGCAGCGTATTTCCTCTACCCATCCTCAGGAGAGCCTATGCAGATCAGTTCCAAAATTTCGCCCTGCCTCTGGTTCGACAGCCAGGCTGAAGAAGCCGCGAAGTTCTACACCGGCATCTTCCGCAATTCGAAGATCACCGCCACCAGCCGTTACGGAGAGTCCGGCAAGGAAATCCACGGTCAGAAGCCGGGCTCGGTCATGACCGTGGCATTCGAGATCGAAGGGCAGTCCTTCACCGCGCTCAACGGCGGGCCGATTTTCAAGTTCAGCGAAGCCATTTCGTTCCAGGTGATGTGCGACACCCAGGAAGAGGTGGACTATTACTGGGACAAGCTCACGGCCGGCGGCGACGAGAAGGCCCAGCTATGCGGCTGGCTCAAGGACCGGTTCGGCGTGTCGTGGCAGGTGGTACCACGCGTGCTGCCGGAGCTGCTTACCAGCCAGGACAAGGGCAAGTCGGAACGCGCGATGGCCGCGCTGATGAAGATGAAGAAGTTCGACATCGCCGAACTGAAACGAGCTGCCGAAAACCGTTAAGGAGCACACGAATGAATCCTGTCGTTCACTTCGAATTTCCCTATGACAATCGCGACCGTATCGCCCGCTTCTACCAGACCGCCTTCGGCTGGCAGCTCCAGATGCTGGGCGAGGAAATGGGCAACTACGTCGTCGCTACGACAGCTCAGGCCGACGCGAAACCGGGCGCGCCGGCTGGCGCGATCAACGGCGGCTTTTACAAGCGCAACGCCGACTGGCCAGCGCAGTACCCATCGGTCGTGATCGCCGTGCCGGATGTGGCCGCGGCAATGAAGATCGTGACCGCGGCCGGCGGCAAGGTGCTGGGTGAGCCGATGGACATTCCCGGCGTCGGCCGCTACGTGTCGTTCTTCGACACCGAGGGCAACCGCGTGAGCATGCTGCAGCCGTTGCCCGGCGGTATGTCGGTTTCGGGCTGACGGAAAGGACTGGCCGCTAGCCTCCGGACGATGGCAAACGACGACGTGATCCTGGACCGCGTTTTCTGGGCGCTGTCGGATGCCACGCGGCGGGGCGTGCTCCAGCGGCTGGGCGAGCAAGGCGGCGCCACCGTGACCGAGCTGGCGCAGCCGCACGGCATGTCGCTGCCCGGCTTCATGAAGCACCTGCGCGTGCTGGAAGACGCGGGCCTGGTCACGCGGTCGAAGCAAGGGCGCGTGGTGCGCTGCGAACTCGCTGCGAAACCGATGCAGGAGGCCGCGATGTGGCTGGCCCATTACGAGAAGTTCTGGCACGAGCGGCTCGACGCGCTCGGCCGCTATCTCTATCACCAGGAGGAAGTCAACCCATGGCCCAGAGCCCCCTCGAGGAAAAGCCCGGCCTCGGCATCACCCGGCACTACCCGGTCGCGCCCGAAAAAGTCTGGCGGGCATGGACCGACCCGCAAGCGCTGAGCCGGTGGTTCGGGCCGGGCGAGGCGGACTCGGTGACACGAGCCGAGCTGGACGTGCGGCCAGGCGGGCGTTATCACATTGCCTTCCATACGCCCGACGGCGAGCAGCACGATGTGTCCGGCACTTACCAGGAGGTGGTGGAGAACCGCAAGCTGTCCTTCACCTGGGCCTGGAAGAGCACGCCGGACCGCGTGTCGTTTGTCACGATCGAGCTGCGTCCCGCCGCACGAGGCTGCGAGCTGCACTTCCGGCACGAGCGCTTTTTCGACCAGCAGGCCCGCGACAACCACGAGCGGGGCTGGACTGGAACCTTCACCAAGCTCGACGAATTTCTCACCGCCTGATTGCCCACAGGTCCCCAACCAACCAACAAGGAGATCATCATGGCCCGCTATGTCGATGGATTTGTCGTCCCCGTTCCCACCAGCAATCTCGATGCCTATCGTGCGATGGCACGCAAGGCCGGCAAGGTCTGGAAGGAGCACGGCGCGCTCGAATATGTCGAGTGCGTCGGCGACGACGTCAAACCGGGCAAGGTAACGTCGTTTCCGCAGGCCGTCAAGCTCAAGGCCGGCGAGACCGTGGTGTTCTCTTGGATCGTCTACAAGTCGCGCGCCCATCGCGACAAGGTCAACGCCAAGGTGATGAAGGACCCGCGCCTGGCCCCGATGATGGATCCCAAGACCATGCCGTTCGACGGCAAGCGCATGTTCTGGGGCGGGTTCAAGACACTGCTGGAACTTTGAAGAAGACTGTCATCCCGGGCTTGGCCCGGGATCCATGACCGGATTGCGCGGCCTTGCGCGAAACGGGCAAGATATCGGCTTCGAAGGCAGCAGCCGATCCGAGCGAGGTCCCCATGCAGATTCCCAAGCAAGCCAGCGGTGTCTACGTCATCGCGCCGACACCCTTCAACGCCGACGGGTCGGTCGACTACGGCTCTATCGACCGGCTCACGGATTTCTACGCCGGGAGCGGGGTCGCAGGGACGACGGTGCTGGGCCAGCTCGGCGAAGCGCCCAAGCTGGAGCAAGCCGAGGCTCTCCAGGTCGCCTCGCGCTTTATCCAGCGCTCGAAGACCCCGACCATCGTCGGTGTCTCGGCGCCCGGCTTTGCGGCCATGCGCGCGCTCGCCCGCGACGCGATGGAGGCGGGAGCCGCCGGCGTGATGATCGCCCCACCCAACACATTGCGCACCGATGACCAGATCGTCGGCTACTTCGCGCAGGCGGCGGCCGCCATCGGCGCCGACGTTCCGTTCGTGATTCAGGACTATCCGTTGACGTTTACGGTGGTGATGACGCCATCCGTCATTCGCCGCATCGTCAACGACAACCCATCGTGCGTGATGCTCAAGCACGAGGACTGGCCCGGCCTGGAAAAGATCTCGGCGCTGCGCGAGTGGGAGAGCAAAGGCGAGATGCGGCCGATCTCGATCCTGTGCGGGAACGGCGGCCTGTTCCTGGACTTCGAGGTCGAGCGCGGCGCGAACGGCGCGATGACGGGGTATTGCTTTCCCGACATGCTGGTGGAACTGGTCCGCCTGTCCACCCAAGGAGAGCGGGACCGCGCGCACGACTTGTTCGACGCCCATCTGCCGCTGCTGCGCTACGAGCAGCAGCCCGGCGTCGGCCTGGCGGTACGCAAGTATGTGTTGATGCGCAGGGGACTGCTGGCGTGCGACGCGCAGCGCAAACCGGCGGCGGTCATGTCGGCCAAGGCGCGCGAGGAAGTGGATTTCCTGCTGGCGCGGCTCGCACGCAAGGACGCACGGGCGAGGCTCTAAGCGGGGTCGCGCGTTGTTTTTTCGCACGCTCCAGCCAGTCAGTCGAGCAGGTTGGAGCCAACGTCCAGCGCAGTTACGTCCAGCGCTGGACTCCGAGCTGGGTTGACAGGCGCCTCCTGGGACGAACCGCGCGGTCCTCAAGCTCGGCGGTCACGCTTCGCAACTACTGATGCGCTTGTATCCGCGCCAGTACATATTGCCGTGGCACTCTTGCCCGGTCCACCAACCTCGCCGACCGATGAACCTCGTAGTTGCCTCCCATCATGACCGTCTTCACATGCGTTTCGATGTCGAGGGCCGATGGCGCAATGGCGACGCGCTGAAGCTCGCGTATATGGTCAAGGCCGCAGTTGCGCGCTTGCACCAGGAGCATGTTCTGATCGACTTGCGCCGGGTAGCGACGCCGCCCGATGCCGAAGGCAAGTTCCTCATCTGCGATCGCCTGCGCAGGGCCTTGACGCACAAGACGAGGGTCGTCCTGGTGGCCACAACCGAGCTTGTCGACGGCGACCATGTTGTGCCCGAGGGGCTCCCGCTTTGCCCGGACATCGCGCTGTTCGGCGCCGAAGGGGAAGCCTTGCACTGGCTCGGCTTGCAGTAGGCATAAAAAATCCCTCGGGGTTGAGCCGAGGGATTGAAGAGCCGGGGGAAGAAACTTGAAGAAAACCCGGCTGCAACGTTGGAGTCTCGTACGCGGCTGGGGTTCCTTGGCCAGCACAACATGAATCGCCGTTGTCCTACAAGACACATCGGGTTGCATTCTGCTGCAACTCGAAATGACAAAAGACAACGCCACGAAACACGACGGCCCTAAGGTTCAGGTGAAACGCACTTTCCCTCACTCTGAACGGAACTCCGGCCACGATGTCTCCCAATCACCACTCGACCAAACACAGACCACGTGAATTTGTCACGTGCAGTAGAGCTTCGACGCCCTCGATAACCCTTGCGCTGTCCTGCCGGAGCGAGAGTCTGTAGGATTGCGCTGACAAGAGGCCTGAGCCCGGCGCGATGTTTTGAGCAAGCGGCTAGAGCAACAACAAATACCGAGCCGCGGCGACCTGCCGATTGAGCTTCTCCCGAATTTTTCAGTATCCCGGAAGACCGGTTTTCGCGAGAAGCGCGGCCAAGGTGTTCCCCTCAAGAAGGACAACCATGTCGGATTTATCGGCAACGCAGCCCACTCCCGATCCCGCTGCGAGCGAGCAGCCCTCACCTGACTTGTGGCCGACCCTGAAGAGAGTTGCCGCGCGCCTGCAGGATTGGTTCGTCGTCCAGTCCTTGGTCGTCAAGGTATTGATCGTCACCGTGGCCGTGCTGATCCCGCTGACCGGGCTGTACTCTTTCAGCCTGAGCCAGAAGCAGGCCGCCGTCGCCGAGCAGCTCAAGACAATGACTGCCGGCGAGCTGCCGCCTGGCGGCATGACAGTCTTCAACCCGAAGCTGCCCGTCGTATTCGGGACCGGTTCGGTGCTCGGTTTTCTCGAGGGCAACCCGATCGAGCGCATCACGGTCATCTACAAGCCGCTGATGTGGAACGTGTCGGAGCGCTTCATCCTGGTGGAGTCGAATGGCAAGCAGTACGCCTACTACCCCAGCGACATGGAAACGAAAATCTTCGCCGACAAGGCCGTGACGGCAGGCTGGGGTGCAAAAATGAGTTTCGTGCCTCGCGCTGACCTGGACAAGGCCAGCGTGGACATGCTCGAGCGCCTGGACCAGCGTTTTGCCGGTGCCCGCCCGCAATCGGAAAAAGATGGCTGGAAGGCCGGAGTGAGCGGCGTGCTGTCGGCGGCGCTGACGCTGGGGCTGCTGGGCTTCCTCGCGTTCCACATGAAGGGGCAGTTCAAGTCGCTCAAGTTCCTGGAGCCGGCGCAGGTGCACGGCTCCATCGAAGACCTGGTGGGCATGGACGACATCAAGGTAGAAGTCGCGCAGATCAAGGACCAGTATCAGCGCCGCGCCGAATACGCTGAATACGGAATCAGCAAGCCGTTCAACGTGATGTTCAGCGGCCCGGCCGGCACCGGCAAGACCAAGCTGGCCAGCTACCTGGCCAAGGAACTGAACCTGCCGATCCTGTTCCACTCGGCGGCGAATCTTGAAACCGGCTATGTCGCCGGCGGCTCGAACACGCTGAGCCGCATCATGGCCATGGCCAAGCGCCGCAAGCGCTGCATCGTGTTCCTGGACGAGGCACAAGACCTGTTCATGAAGCGCGGCGGCCACCGCAAGTTCGACGACGACACGCAGAACACGCTGCTGGCCGTGCTGGACGGCGTGCGCAGCAAGAGCGAAGCCGAGATCATCTGGATCGTCGCCAGCAACTTCAACAGCGAATCGATGCAGATGGACGACGCCATGCTGCGCCGCTTCCAGATGAAGGTCGAC
>DATNCB010000043.1:0-5419 GCA_035571715.1 Ramlibacter sp. | reverse complement strand
GGGCGCGTCCTTGTACAGCGCGCGGGCGATGGCCAGGCGCTGGCGCTGGCCGCCCGAGAGCTCGGTCGCGTTATGACCGACCACGGTATCGATGCCCTTGGGCAGCGTCGCGACATGCGCGCTCAGGTTCGCCGCTTCCAGAGCCGTGGCGATCTTTTCCCGGTCCGGCTCCAGCCCGAGGGTGACGTTGGCCGCAATGCTGTCGTTGAACATCACCACGTCCTGGCTGACGAACGCGAATTGCCGCCGCAAGGCACTGAGCCGCCATTCGCGCAGTTCCACGCCGTCGAGCAGGATGCGGCCGGCCGTTGGTTCGACGAATCGCGGCAGCAGATTGACCAGCGTGGTCTTGCCCGAACCCGAGCTGCCGACCAGCGCCACGGTCTGGCCCGGCTCGATGCGCAGGCTCACGTCGTCCAGCGCATCGCTGCTGCTGCCGGCATAGCGAACCGTGACATGGTCCAGCACCAGGTCGCCCCTGGCGTGCGCTGCCTCGTGCCGGCCTTCCGGTTCCGATGGCGTGTGATCGATCAGGTCCAATCCCCGCTCGACTGCCGCCAGCCCGCGCGTGATCGGGGAGGCCGACTCCGACAGATGCTTGATGGGCGCAATCAGCATCAGCATCGCCGTGACGAACGCGGCGAAACCTCCGACGGTAATGCCGCTGGTCGAGCTTTGCCATATCGCCGTGCAGATCACCGCGGACAGGGCCGCCGCGGCCAGCATCTGCGTCAGGGGAGTCATCGCCGAGGCCGCGATGGTGGACTTCATGGCCAGCCGGCGCAGCTCACGGTTCAACCGCCCGAACCGCTCGCCTTGGGCGTGCTGCGCCTCGTGCAGTCGCACCACGCGATGCGCCAACACGTTTTCCTCGACGACATACGCCAGCCGGTCGGTCGCCTGCTGGCTGGCGTGGGTTATTCGCTGCAGGCGCCGCGACAGCACCTTCATCACCACAGCGACGCCGGGAAAGATCACCAGCACGATCAGCGTCAGTTTCCAGTTGATATACAGCAGGTAGGCCATCAGCGCCACCAGCGTCAGCGAGTCCTTGATGAGCGACAGCATCGCGTTGACCAGCAGAGTGGTGCCGGTCTGCACTTCATAGACGACGGTGTTGGACAGCGTGCTGGCCGAGGTCTGTCCGAACATTGTCATCGGCGCGTCCAGCAAGCGGCTGAACAGCCGGCCACGCAGCGTGACCATGGCGTGATTGGCCATGTACGCCAGCGAGTACTGCGCGATGAAACCGGCCAGGCCGCGCACCGCGAACAGCCCGATCAGGGCCAGCGGCACCAGCCAAAGGCTGAACGAAGTACCCTGGAAACCACGGTCCAGCAAGGGCTTCATCAACGCCGGGATTGCCGGTTCGGTCACGGCGGCGATCGTGGTGGCGGTGACCATGCCGGGCATGGCCCAGCCGGCGCCCCTGAAGTAGGGGAACAGGCGCGCCAGGCGCGGCCACAGCGCGCGCGCGCCGCCGTCCAGGCTGGGGGCATCGCTCATGAAGCGGCTTCCCCGCGCGGCGTGCTGTGCAGGCCCAGCGCCAGCAACAGGCCCAGCACGACGCAGAAATAATCGCCGATCAGGGCATCGAACAAGACGGTGTTGAAAAGCCCCACGGCCGCCAGCATGACCGCGAATGTTTTCACCGCCCGGCGGATCTCAGGCGTGAAGCGTGACGCATCGCGCACCAGTACCACCAGGAACGCCAGCAACAGCGCAACGCCGATGATTCCCAGCTGCACGCCCCACATCAGGAATTCCTGGTGCGGGTTGCGCAGGTCCCTGAAAGCCGGGTTCAGCTGGCTGCCTTCGCGGCGCGTGAACTCTGCGTTCCAGCTGCCCACACCGTGGCCCACGACAGGGCTTTCCAGGAACGACTGAACCGAGCGGCGCCAGAAACCCAGGCGCAGCCCCGCCGATGTGGGCGCACGGTCGCCCTGGCTGTAGGCTTGCGATTCAGTGACGACCACCGACACCCGCTCCCATAGCTGCGGCGACGCGGCCATGGCTGCCGCGAGCACCAGCGGCGGCACGACCACGGCGGCCCATTTGCCACCGGCGGGAATCGCCCAGTAGAGCGCCATCGCAAACGCCACGAGCAGCGCCACCTGGCCACTGCGACCAGGCAGGAGAAACAGCACATTCGCCGCGCACAGCGCCACCAGAGCAATCGCCACTTTGCTGCCGTAGCGCCCGGGAAATTCACGCCGCAGGTGCCAGCTCAAGGCCGCCAGGCCGGCAGTCATGATGGATTGGTCCAGATAGCTCGAATACACCGTGCCGATCGAAAGCCGCCTCCACCGCGGCTTGATCACCCAGAACGGAACCAGGTCCATGTTAAGCAGATACGAGGTCACCACCACGAAGACCTCCCCAGCCATATACACGCCCAACGCCAGCAGGGCCTCGCGGCGGGTGCGCACCAGGGCCAGCACCAGCGGAATGACCAGTAACTTGCCGTATTTCGCAAAGTCGTTCAGTGCCTCGGCGGCAGGCACCGAGGTGTACGCGATGCTCAGCGCGAGCGCTCCCAGCATCAGCACTATGACCACCGGCGTGCGCAGCTGCGCCAGCTGCGGCAGCGGTTTGCGGCGCGCGATGGCCAGGCCCAGGACGACCAGCCCGAAGGTGAACATGAAGAACTTGAAAAGGTTCGTGGCTGCAAGTGAAAACGGGATCGATGCGGCCATGGCGTATACAGGCCACGGCCGCAGTCTTTCCCAGATGTTTTTCTCCGACACTACGCACCCAACTCTTGATTCAGACAACCTTCGATTATCTACGGACCGTCCTGCGCCGGCGGTCGCGATTCCGGGCCGGCGCCGCCATCAGCCAAAATACCCGCCTGACCCGAGAAAAACACGAGCTCCACCTCCATGCCCCGGATTTCCGCCTACATCATTGCCTTCAATGAAGCAGCCAAGGTGGGAGACGCCATCCGCAGCGTGCAATGGGCCGACGAGGTGGTGGTGGCCGATTCGCACAGCACCGACGACACCGCGGGCATCGCGCAGGCGCTGGGTGCGCGCGTGGTGCAGATACCATTCCAGGGCTTCGGCGCCTTGCGCAATGTTGCGGTTGCGGCCTGCACACACGATTGGGTCTTCAGCCTCGACGCGGACGAACGCTGCACGCCGCAGGTGGGCGAGGAGGCCAGGGCGCTGGCGCAGCGGGGCGAGCATGGTGCTTTTTTCGTGCCGCGCCGAAACTTTTTCCTCGGTCGCGAAATCCGCCACTCAGGGTGGTATCCAAACTATCGCCAGCCCCAGTTGTTCCGAAAGGACGCAATGCGCTATGAGATGAGCCCCGTGCACGAAGGCTTCGAGCTCTCGCCCGGCGTTACGGCAGGTTACCTGCGCCATCCGATCTGGCAGCTGCCGTTCCGGGATCTGGCCGAATCGATCAGTAAGATGAACCGCTACTCCTCGCTCGGAGCGACCAAGCGGCGCCAGGCTGGCTCGAGTTGGGGCAAGGCGCTGGTCCACGGCGTGTGGGCGTTCTGGAAGCACTATCTTTTCAAACGCGGTTTTCTGGACGGCTGGGCCGGCTTCATCATTGCCCTGTCGTATTTCGAGGTGACGTTCTACCGCTACGCGAAGGCTGTGGAACTGGAACACCAGGACCGGTGGGCGGGCGACTGGAAAGACATCCTCAAGCGCTGAGGGCGGCGGTGCGTCGATTACGATCAGAAGAAAAGGACGAGACTTTATGGGCGAAGATTTTTCAATCAAACGACGGGCCTGCGTGGCCGGCCTGCTGATGGCACCCATGTACGGCGCGCTGGCGCAGTTCCGCGTCGAGGTGACCGGGGTGGGCCTGACGCAGCTGCCGATCGCGATCGCGCCGTTTCGCGGCGACGAACAGGCACCCCAGAAGATGGCGGCCATCGTCCAGGCCGACCTGGAACGCAGCGGCCAGTTCCGCGCCGTCGACGCCGCGGGAGCCGCGCTGGACGAGGGCAGCCGCCCCGACCTCACGCCGTGGCGGCAGAAGGGCGCCGACTCGCTGGCCGCCGGCAGCCTCACCCGGCTGGCCGACGGCCGCTGGGACGTGCGCTTTCGCCTGTGGGACGTGGTGCGCGGCCAGGATCTGGGCGGCCAGAGCTACGCCGTCACCGTTGGGGACCTGCGCCTGGCGGCCCACCGCATCGCCGACTACATCTACGAAAAGCTCACCGGCGAGAAGGGCGTTTTCTCGACCCGCATCGCCTACGTCACCAAGGCCGCGAACCGGTACAACCTGTGGGTCGCCGATTCGGATGGCGAGAACGCGCAATCGGCGCTGGCCAGCAACGAACCGATCATCTCGCCGGCCTGGTCGGCCAACGGCTTGCAGCTCGCGTATGTTTCGTTCGAGTCGCGCAAACCGGTGGTTTATGTGCACGACGTCGCCACCGGCAAGCGGCGGCTGATCGCCAACTTCCGCGGCTCCAACAGCGCTCCGGCCTGGTCGCCCGACGGGCGCACCCTGGCCGTGACACTCAGCCGCGATGGCGGCTCGCAGCTTTACACCATCGACGCCAACGGCGGCGAGCCGCGGCGCCTGACGCAGTCCAGCGGCATCGACACCGAACCGGTCTATTCACCGGATGGGCGCAACATCTACTTCGTGAGCGATCGCGGCGGCGCCCCGCAGATCTATCGCATGCCCTCCACCGGCGGCAACCCCGAGCGCGTCACCTTTACGGGGAGTTACAACATCTCGCCAACCCTTAGCCCGGACGGCAGGTGGCTCGCCTACATTTCGCGCATCAATGGCGTCTTCAAGCTCCAGGTCATGGAGCTCGGCAGCGGAACGGTGAACTCGATTACCGACACGACCGCCGACGAAAGCCCAAGTTTTGCGCCCAATGGCCGCCTGATCGTGTATGCGACACGGCAGAATGGCCGGGAAGCTCTGATGACCACCACATTGGACGGCAAGATCAAAGCGCGCCTGGCGGGCCAGGGCGGCGACATCCGCGAGCCCGACTGGGGCCCGTTTCAGAAATGACATTTTCAGGAGGTATTTGGATGATCAAGCGACTGTTCCTGGCCCTGGCCATCGTGGCCATCGCCGGATGCTCGAGCGTGCCGCTCGACAACGTTCCCGTGGAGGACAAGAGTGCCACCGGTGTGACGGGCCAGCCGGGCGGACCGGGCGGCACCCAGAGCAGCGTGGCCCCGGTAGCGGCGGACGAAGTCGGAGGCACCGCGGCGGGACCGATCAACGTGGCCAGGCTCATTTACTTCGACTACGACAGCTACGTGATCAAGCCGGAGTTCCAGTCGATGCTCGAGAGCCACGCGCGATTCCTCAAGGCCAACACGCGGCGCAAGGTGTCCATCGAAGGCCACACCGACGAGCGCGGCGGGCGCGAATACAACCTCGCGCTGGGCCAGCGGCGCTCCGAGGCGGTTCGGCGCGCGCTCGG
>DATNCB010000042.1:0-5061 GCA_035571715.1 Ramlibacter sp. | reverse complement strand
GGCGGCAGCCGCCTGCGTACCCGCGATGGCCGATCTGGCGCTGGCCACGGCCAAGAATTGCACGGCCTGCCATTCGGTCGACAAGAAGATCGTCGGTCCGGCCTACAAGGACGTCGCCGCGAAATACGCCGGCCAGAAGGACGCCGTGGACAAGCTGACCGTGAAGATCATGAAGGGCGGCTCCGGCGTCTGGGGCCCGGTGCCGATGCCGGCCAATACCCAAGTGAATGAAGCCGAGGCGAAGAAGCTGGCCGCCTGGGTTCTCAGCCTGAAATAAGTTTCGGCGAAGCCGCCACAAGTACAAAGCCCGAGCACGCTTCGCCAAGGTGAAAAAAAGGCCCGCTTCGGCGGGCCTTTTACTTCGGCGGCTTTGCCGTTAAAGTTTTTCGGCGAGTTGTTCGAGGATCGCGGGATTCTCCAGCGTCGAAACGTCCTGCGTGATCGCCTCGCCCTTGGCGATCGAGCGCAGCAGCCTGCGCATGATCTTGCCGCTGCGGGTCTTGGGCAGGTTGTCGCCGAAGCGGATGTCCTTGGGCTTGGCGATCGGGCCGATCTCCTTGGCAACCCAGTTGCGCAGTTCGTTGGCGATCTGCTTGGCCTCCTCGCCGACCGGGCGCGAGCGCTTGAGCACCACGAACGCGCAGACGGCTTCGCCCGTCAGGTCATCGGGCCGGCCAACGACAGCGGCTTCGGCCACCAGATCGGTCTTGGCCACCAGCGCCGATTCGATCTCCATCGTGCCCAGGCGGTGGCCGGAAACATTGAGAACGTCGTCCACGCGTCCACCGATACGGAAGTAGCCACGGTCTGCGCTGCGCGCCGCGGCATCACCGGCCAGGTAGAGCTTGCCACCCAGTTCGGGCGGGTAGTAGTTGGCCTTGTAGCGCTCCGGGTCTCCCCAGATGGTGCGGATCATCGCCGGCCACGGGCGCTTGATCACCAGCAGGCCGCCGTCGCCATTGGGCAGGTCCTTGCCCAGGTCGTCCACGATCGCGGCCATGATGCCCGGCAGGGGCAAGGTGCAGGAGCCCGGCACCGTGGGCGTCGCGCCCGGCAGCGGCGAGATCATGTGGCCTCCGGTTTCGGTCTGCCACCACGTATCGACGATGGGACAGCGCTCGCCGCCGACGTTCTTGTGGTACCACATCCACGCTTCGGGATTGATCGGCTCACCCACTGTGCCGAGGATACGCAGGCTCGAAAGGTCGTAGCGCTTCGGGTGGATTTTCTCGTCGCCCTCCGCGGCCTTGATCAACGAGCGGATCGCCGTCGGCGCGGTATAGAACACGCTGACCTTGTGCCGCTGGATCATCTGCCAGAAGCGGCCCGCGTTCGGGTAGGTCGGGATGCCTTCGAACATGACTTCGGTGCAGCCCGCCGCCAGCGGGCCGTAGGCGACGTAGGTATGCCCCGTCACCCAGCCGATGTCGGCCGTGCACCAGAACACGTCCGACGGCTTGATGTCGAACACCCAGTCCATCGTGAGCTTGGCCCACAACACGAACCCGCCGGTGGAATGCTGGACGCCCTTGGGCTTGCCGGTGGAGCCCGAGGTGTAGAGGATGAACAGGGGATGCTCCGCGCCGACCGGCTCGGGCTTGCACTCGGTGGACTGGCCCTTCAGCGCTTCCGTGAAAGTCTTGTCACGCCCGGCAACCATGTTGCACGGCGTGGGGGTGCGCATGAACACCAGCACGCTGCGCAGTGTGGTGCAGCCGCCGATATCGATCCCTTCGTCCACGATGGCCTTGAGCGGCATTTCCTTGCCCCCGCGCATCTGGAAGTTGGCGGTGACCACCGCCACGGCACCGGCATCGATGATCCGCTCATTCAGTGCTTTGGCCGAGAAGCCGCCGAACACCACGCTGTGGGTGGCGCCGATCCGCGCGCAGGCCTGCATGGCCACGACGGCCTCGATGCACATCGGCATATAGACGACGACCCGGTCGCCCTTGTGGATGCCTTGCGCCTTCAGGGCATTCGCGAACTGGCTCACACGCGCGAGCAGTTCCTTGTACGTTACCTGCACCACGGCCCCGTCGTCAGCCTCCCAGATGATCGCAGTCTTGTTCTCGACCGGGGTGCCGATGTGCTTGTCCAGGGAGTTGGCCGACGCATTCAGTTCACCGTCCTCGAACCACTTGTAGAACGGTGCCTGCGATTCATCCAGCGTCTTCGTGAAAGGCTTGGTCCAGACCACGTTCTCTCGCGCCAGCCGGGCCCAGAACCCCTCGAAGTCGCGCGCGGCTTCGTCGCACAGGACGTTGTACGCCTGCATGCCGGAGATCCGGGCGGTCTTGACGGTTGCCTCGGACGGGGGAAAGACACGGTTTTCGACCAGGACCGACTCGATAGCACTCATGGTTGTCTCCGCAAGGTGATGAATTCGCTGGTACTTTCAGTGTTTGCACTTACAAGCCACTGACTGGCGCCAATCTTACAAATCTACTCCCAACCCGACCGTCCGCACCGGGAATCTATCGGCTCGCTCATCCGTGAAAACCCGCCTCAGGACCCGACCATCTTCTCGGGCCGAACCCATTCGTCGAACTGCTGCGCCGTGACGAAGCCCAGTGCCAGCGCGGCCTCGCGCAGGCTGGTGCCTTCCTTGTGCGCCTTCTTGGCGATCTGCGCGGCCTTGTCGTAGCCGATGTGCGGATTGAGCGCCGTCACCAGCATGAGGGAACGTCCGACGAGTTCCGCGATGCGCTCGCGATTCGGTTCGATGCCGGCGGCGCAGTGATCGTTGAAGCTGGCCATGCCATCGGCGAGCAGCCGCACGCTTTGCTGGAAGTTGTGGGCGATCATCGGACGGAATACATTCAGCTCGAAATTGCCCGAAGCCCCGCCGAAGTTGATGGCGACGTCGTTGCCGAACACCTGGCAGCACGCCATGGTCAACGCCTCGCACTGGGTCGGATTGACCTTGCCCGGCATGATCGAGGAGCCCGGCTCGTTCTCCGGGATGCTGATCTCGCCGATGCCGCTGCGCGGGCCGCTGGCCAGCCAGCGCACGTCGTTGGCGATCTTCATCAGGCTCGCGGCCAGCGTCTTCAGCGCGCCGTGCGCGTGCACCAGCGCATCGGCCGCCGCCATCACTTCGAACTTGTTCGGCGCAGTGACGAAAGGCAGTCCGGTGAGCCGCGCCAGCTCCGCTGCGACCTTTTCTGCATAGCCCTGCGGCGCGTTCAGGCCTGTGCCCACCGCCGTGCCGCCCAGGGCCAGCTCGCACAGGTGCGGCAGCGTGCCGTGCAGGTGGCGGTCCGCCTGCTCCAATTGGGCCGCGTAGCCGGAAAACTCCTGTCCCAGCGTCAGCGGCGTCGCGTCCTGCAAGTGGGTGCGGCCGATCTTGACGATGTCCTTGAACGCCTCGGACTTCGCCCCGAGCATGGCCTTGAGCTTCATCAGCGACGGCAGCAGCCGGTTGCGGATGCCCTCCACCGCCGCCACGTGCATGGCCGTGGGAAACACGTCGTTGGAGGACTGGCTCTTGTTGACATCGTCGTTCGGGTGGATCAGCCGGGCCTCTCCCCGCGCACCGCCCAGCAGCTCGCTGGCGCGATTGGCCAGCACTTCGTTCACGTTCATGTTGGTCTGCGTGCCCGAACCGGTCTGCCAGACCACCAGCGGGAATTCCTCGTCATGGCGGCCGGCCAGCACCTCGTCGGCGGCTGCGATGATGGCCGAGGCCTTACGGTCGTCCATCAGCCCCATCAGGTGGTTGACGACGGCCGACGAGCGTTTGATCTGCACCAGCGCCCGGACGATCTCGCGCGGTTGGCGTTCGCCCGAAATATTGAAATTCTGCAGTGAGCGCTGGGTCTGGGCGCCCCACAGCCGCTCGGCCGGAACCTCGATCGGCCCGAAAGTATCCCGTTCGATGCGTGTGTTCATGTTGGATCAATATCCAGTCAGGATGAGCTGTCAAAATAGCGGGTTGAAAGCCACCGTAACAGACTTGCGGCGGCTTGTGTACCCCAGTGTCCTCATCCACCTGAGCATCATGACCACCACTACCATCAAGCAGAGCGACCTGACCGAATCGATCGCAGCCGCGCTCCAGTACATAAGCTACTACCACCCGGCCGACTACATTACGCACCTGGCCCGCGCCTACGAGCGCGAGCGCAGCCCGGCGGCGAAGGATGCGATCGCTCAGATCCTCACCAACAGCAAGATGAGCGCCACCGGGCACCGACCGATCTGCCAGGACACCGGCATCGTGAACGTGTTCCTAAAGGTCGGCATGGACGTGCGCTTCGAAGGCTTCACCGGTGGCCTGGACGACGCCATCAACGAAGGCGTGCGGCGCGGCTACAACCACCCCGACAACACCTTGCGCGCATCGGTCGTGGCCGACCCGCAGTTCGAACGGAAGAACACCAAGGACAACACGCCGGCCGTCATCTTCACGGAACTGGTGCCGGGCAACAAGCTGGAAGTGACCGTGGCCGCCAAGGGCGGCGGCAGCGAAAACAAGAGCAAGCTGGTCATGCTCAACCCGAGCGATTCGGTGGTCGACTGGGTCCTCAAGACGGTGCCCACGATGGGCGCCGGCTGGTGCCCGCCGGGCATGCTGGGTATCGGCATTGGCGGCACGGCCGAGAAGGCGATGCTGCTGGCCAAGGAATCGCTGATGGATCACGTCGACATGTACGAACTTCAGCAGCGGGGACCCAGCAACAAGACCGAGGAGATGCGGCTGGAACTGTACGAGAAGGTCAACGCCCTGGGCATCGGCGCGCAGGGCCTGGGCGGCCTGACCACGGTGCTGGACGTCAAGATCAAGATGTACCCGACACATGCCGCCGGCAAACCGGTGGCGATGATCCCCAACTGCGCGGCCACCCGCCATGCTCACTTCGTCATGGACGGCTCGGGACCGGTGTATCTGGATCCGCCCAGCCTCGACCTCTGGCCTGATGTCGACTGGACGCCCGACTACAAGCAAAGCAAGAAGGTGAACCTGGACACCTTGACGCGCGAGGAAGTGGCATCCTGGAAGCCGGGCGACACCTTGCTGCTGAACGGCAAGATGCTCACTGGACGCGACGCGGCCCA
>DATNCB010000041.1:0-4965 GCA_035571715.1 Ramlibacter sp. | reverse complement strand
GATGCTGACATCGCAGCGAATCTTCTTCCATCCGGACTATGACCGTCGGCCTCAGCTTGTCTGAGTCTGCTGACCTCCTGAAATCCTGGGGGCTTCCGGAGCGCTCGCGGGCTCGCGGCTTGCGCCGCCTACCGCCGGTGGGGAATTTCACCCCGCCCTGAAGACGATTCGAATATAGAGCAGTGCGGAAAAACCCGCACGCCGTAGTGGCGCGCGCGGCTACAACCTAGGTATCGAACAGTCGCTGCCGGGACCAGCCGCCGCCGTACGGCCGCGTATAGTCTGTCGCGATGGAGACATGCCGTGGCAGTTGAAGACGGTGGTGGGCGCGTCAAGCGCCATGTGTTGGTTCGGCATGCGGCATTCGTGCACAGGCGCGCGGCAAGGCTGGACCCCGTTGTGCGCGGCCTGCTGTGGTCGTCCAGCGCCGGCTTGCTGTTCGTCGCTCTCAACACGCTGATGCGCAGCCTGACGCTGCAACTTCATCCGTTCCAGACCCAGTTCCTGCGCTATGCCTTCGGGCTGCTGGTGATGCTGCCGCTGGTGGCGCGCGGCGGACTGGCCGCGTACCGGCCACGCAGCATCCGCGGCCAGTTTCTGCGTGGCGCCGTGCACACATTCGGGCTTGGTCTGTGGTTCACGGCGATTGCTCACATCACGTTGGCCGATACCACTGCCATCGGCTTCACCGGGCCGATCTTCATCATGGTCGGCGCTGCGTGGGCGCTCGGTGAGCGAATGCGCTGGGAACGCTGGCTGGCCGCCCTCATCGGTTTTGCCGGTGTGCTGATCGTGGTGGCTCCCAAACTGTCCGGTTCAGGCGGCGTCTACTCGCTCTTGATGCTGGCTTCATCGCCGGTATTCGCCGCATCTTTCCTGATCACCAAGGGCCTGACGCGATACGAGCGGCCTGCCGTGATCGTGGTCTGGCAGTCGATCACCGTGACGCTATTCAGTCTGCCGCTGGCATTGCTCACATGGCGCGCTCCGAGCATCTGGCAATGGCTTGGCTTCCTCGTGTGCGGCATTCTCGGCAGCGCCGGCCATTACTGCCTTACCCGTTCCTATACCGTGGCGGACATCTCGGCGACCCAGTCGGTCAAATTCCTGGACTTGGTCTGGGCCTCGCTGCTGGGCTGGCTGGTGTTCGCCGACATGCCCAGCCGCTCGACCCTCATCGGCGGTATCGTGATCTGCGCTTCGACGTTGTGGATCGCGCACCGCGAAGCCCGCGGCAGGATGGCACTGGCCCACCGCTAAGCGGCGCTTTCCCGCAATTGGTATGCCGCCGCGTCGCCATCCGGGCGCTTGCGCAGTTCCCAGCGGCGTGGGTGAAATACATCGAGCGCCGGTCCATGCGCGATCGACACCATCGCGCCGCCCTTACGGCGCACGAGGGCCATGAGCCTGCGGTAGAGGGTGTTCTCCGCCTCCTCGTCCAGCGCGCTCGTGGCCTCGTCCGCCAGCACCCAGGCGGGTTGCTTCAGGAACACGCGAGCCAGCGCGAGGCGCTGGCGTTCGCCGCCCGACAGCTTCTGGCTCCACGCGTCCTGATCGTCCAGGCGCTCGCCCAGTTGCGGCAGCAATGCCTGGTCCAGCGCGCCGCGCAATGCTTCGTCGGTGTAGCGGCTCGCCGGCTCGGGATAGGCCAGTGCATCGCGCAAGCTGCCGTCCGGAAAGTACGGGTTCTGCGGAATGCACATGGTGTCCTTCGGGATCTCGACCTTTCCCTTCGCGAAGGGCCAGATGCCGGCGAACGCGCGAAACAGCGTCGACTTGCCGCTGCCCGAAGGGCCTCGGACCAGCACCGAGTCGCCGGGCGCAACTTGCAGAGAAAGTCCCGACAGCAGTACTTCGCCGTTAGGCAGCGCCAGTGTCAGGTCCTGGGCGGCCAGCGCCGGCGAGCCGGTCGCCACATCGGGCCGGCCCGCCTGGGCCTGGCTCGCAAAGCTTTCCTCGAAACTGGTCAGCCGGTCCGTGGTGGCGCGCCACGCGGCCAGCAAGCTGTAGTTCTCGACGAACCAGGCGAGCGAGTCCTGGACCTGCCCGAAGGCCGACGAAATCTGCATCAGCTCGCCCAGCTGGATCGCGCCGCTGAAAAAACGCGGCGCCGAAACCAGAAAGGGAAACACGATCGCGGCCTGCCCGAAAAAAGTGGTGAACCAGATCAGGTTCTTCTGCGCCCTGATCAGCCGCAGGTAGTTGGCCAGCACCAGCAGGAAGCGCCGGTCCAGGTGCTGGCGCTCGACCTGCTCGCCCTTGTCCAGCGCGATCGCCTCGCTGTATTCGCGTACCCGCACCATGTGGTGGCGGAAGTCCGCCTCGAAGCGCTGCTGCTGGAAATTCAGCGCGATCTGCGGGCGCCCGATGTAGTGCGTGACGACACTGCCGACAACGCAGTAGGCGATCGCGGCCCAGACCATGAAGCCGGCGATTTCGTAAGTGCGCCCGCCCAGGCTGAACGTGTATCCGCCGCTCAGGCCCCACAGGATGCCGACAAAGCTGGCCAACGTGACCACGGCATTGAGCAGCCCCATCGACAAACTGACGCTGTAGGTGGTGAACAGGTTGAGGTCTTCCTGGATGCGCTGGTCCGGGTTGTCCGGTGTGGCGCCGGTGCCCGAGAAACGCGCCAGCTCCATCCGGTAGAACGCCTGGCTAGACAACCAGCGTTGCAGGTAGTGGCTGGTCATCCAGGCGCGCCAGCGCATCTCCAGCAGCTGGGTGAGGTAGAACTTGTAGACCGCGACGATGATGTAGCCGAACGCCAGGTAGGTGAAGCGCAGGAGCTGGGCCCAGAACACCGGTTGGTCGTGTTTTTCCAGCGCGTCGTAGAAGAGGCGATTCCAGTCGTTGATCAGCACCAGCATGTAGACGGCCGCCAGGTTGAGCAGCACGATGGCAGCCAGCATCGCGCGCGCCTTCCACTTCTGCTCGGAGCCGAAATAAGGCGCCGTCAGCGCCAGGACCTTGTGCGTGGTGGCGTTTACGGCGGCCAGCTTGGCAAGCGTTTTCATGCGGGTGGGCCCTTCGCAAAGAGGGCCCATCGTAGCGCGGCGGGTCAGTTGCGCGGGTTCGAGATGCCGCTGGCCACATGGCCCGAAGGCACATGGCGCGCGGCATGGCGGGCGTGGCCGGTCTGGTCGTCGAAGAAGAAGTCGGGCTCGAATTCGCGCAGGAACTCGCCCTTGGGCAGGCCGCCGAGGAACATCGCCTCGTCCACGCGAATGTTCCAGTCCATCAGCGTGCGGATCGCCCTTTCGTGGGCCGGTGCGCTGCGGGCCGTCACGAGCGCGGTGCGAATGCGCATCCCCGCTGTGCCGGCCTGCTGCAGCCGGTGCAGCGCCGAGAGCAGCGGCTTGAACGGACCTTCGGGCAGCGGCTGGGCGGCCTTGCTCAGCTCGTGCTGCTGGAATGCGTCCAGGCCCTGCGCCTGGAACACGCGCTCGGCTTCATCCGAGAACAGCACCGCGTCACCGTCGAAGGCGATGCGCACCTCGCCCGGATAGTTGTTGCCCGCCAGCACCGATTCGGTCAGCACGCGCGCCGCCGGGAAGCCCGCGGCCAGCGCCTCGCGCACGTCTTCGGCATTGGCCGAAAGGAACAGGTGGGCGCGCAACGGCCGCAGGTAGCGGAACGGCGAGCGGCCCTGCGTGAAGACGCCGCGCTCCAGCTTGATCTCGTTGGCATGGCCGGAGCGGAAGATGCGCATGCCCGACACGGGGTCGTTGCGCGACAGGATCACCACCTCAACGCGTTGCCCCGTGGTGTCGTTGAAGGCCAGCAGCTTCTTGATCAGCGAGAAGGCGATGCCTGGACGCGCGGGCAGGTCCAGCCGTTCGAGCTGCAGCTTCATGTAAGCCTGCGGATCGCCGCTTTCGAAGATCGCGTTTTCCTCCTCGAAATTGAACAGCGCGCGCGACGAGATCGCCACGACGAGTTTGTTGTCGAGGGAAACCGCCGTCATCTGGCGAACTGGTTCAGCTGGATGATCGGCAGCAGCACCGCCAGCACGATCAGCATCACCACGAAGCCCATCGCGACGATGAGCAGCGGCTCGAGAATCGTCGCCAGCTGCATGGCCCGACGCTGCACTTCGGCACCCAGCTGATTGGCCGCGCGCTGCAGCATCGCGGGCAGCTGTCCGGTCTGTTCACCCAGCCTTGCGAACATCGACAGCAGGCCGGGGAAGCGCTTCTTCTGGGCCATCGCCGAAGCCAGCGGCGCGCCTTCGCGCACCAGCACCAGCGCATCCATCGCATCGGCCCGCATGGCGCGATTGCCGAGCGTCTCGGCCGCTGCCTGCAGCGCTTTGAGGATCGGCACGCCGGCGCCCGCCAGCATGGCGAGCGTGCTGGCGAAGCGCGCCGCGTTGTAGCCGCGCGAAAGCCGGCCCACCAGGGGCAGCTTCAGCCATGCCGCATCGAAACGCTCCCGTGTCGCCGGGTTGCGCAGCGCCAGGCGCGCGACGACTGTGCCGGCCACCAGGAGCAGGGCCGCTACCCAACCCCAGCTGCGTACCAGAGCGCTGACCGCGAGCATGGCCACGGTGAGGAAAGGCAGGGCGCGTTTGCTGCCTGCAAACACGTTTGCCACTTGCGGCACCACGTACGCCACCAGAAACAGCACGATCGCAATGGCGACGACGGTGACGATCGCCGGATACAGGGCCGCCCCAAGCAGCTTGGCCTGCAGGGCCTGGCGCTCTTCGAGGTCGTCGGCCAGCCGCTCCAGCACCAGCCCCAGATTGCCGCTTTGCTCGCCAGCTCCGACCACCGCGGTGAAGATCTCCGGGAATTCGCGCGGGAACCGGGCCAGCGCCTTGCCAAACGGCGAGCCGGCGTTGACTTCGGCGCGCAGGGCGGCCACCAGATGCCGCTCGCGATCGTTTTCGGCTTCGTCCGTCAAGGCCGTGAGGGCGCGCTCCAGCGGCAGTCCCGAGGTGATCAGGCCGGCCAATTGCCG
>DATNCB010000040.1:0-8504 GCA_035571715.1 Ramlibacter sp. | reverse complement strand
TCGGATCGGCCCAGGAGTCAAGCTGCATCACGCGCAAGCGGGTCGGTTCGGCCTGGCCATGCGTTTCGGCCCAATAGGAGTCGAACTCGCCGCGGCTCATGCCGATGTCGCGCAAGGTGCTCTCGTCGAGCTTTGCGAACTCGCGGCGCGCCACGCCGTAGCGCCAGGCGCCGGCCAGTTCGCACCACACCTCGCGCAGCGCGCCGCGCAAGCCGGTGGCGAAGCGCCACGCGGCGCCGTGGCCCATCCGGCCGGCGGGCCTGGACTGAATCGCACAAGACATGGCTTTCTCCTTCAGGCCGCGAGTGGCAACGTTTGCTCCGGCTGCTCCGGAATGGCGTAGGTCAGTGGCGCCAACGCGTTCTTGATGCGCACTGCGTCCCACTGTTCGATCGCCCCGAACAGCACGTTCTGGAAACGCGGCTCCATGACCCCCGACACGATGTATTGCCAGCGATAGGCCTTGAGCACTTTCTGGTGGATCTGTTCGCGCTGGTCGTCGGTGAACGGGGTGGCGGAAGCCATCACGAAATAGCCGGCGTCCGCTTCGGCCTGGGCCTGCAGGATGCCGTCCACCGCGCCGACCAGTGCGATCAGGTCGTCCACGGCGGCGGAGCGCTGGGCGCCGTCCAGCTTGGCGTCTTCGCTCGCGAATTCCATCTCGTCGAGGATCGCGTGCTGCGATTCTTCCTTCCAGTGGAACAGGAACACGTCCTTCCACAGCTCGGACAGGCCGTCCTGCGGCTCGATGCTGGCGCGGTAGTGGGCCTGTACGAACAGCTCGATGTCCAGCGTCAGCGCCAGTACAGCCCAGGTGCTCTTGCCCAGCACGGCACGCGCGACGTCGTTCGGGTTGGCGGTCTGCACGTAGCCCGCGGGCATGTCCTGCCTCATTTGCGTTTCGAGGCGGCGGAACATCTCCTGGTGCTTGATCTCCTCGTCGCTCATGCGCACGAGAGCCTCCAGCGCGACCTGGTCGCCCAGCCAGTGTTCCCGGCTGATGTCCAGAACCTTGGCACTGATGAAGCGCTCGACCAGGCCAAAAATGTATGCGTAGGTTCGCCCCTGCACCTGGCTGAGCAGGCGCTTGTCGGCGGCGGTCATGAACGCCAGTTCGTTGACCAGCGACAGTCCGCTGGGCATGAACGTCTTGGTGTAGTCGAACCGGCGGCCGCGGATGACATCGCGCTCGATATCCCAGCGCACGCGCTTGGAGGTTTCGATCACGCGGGCATAACGGTCGGTGGAAGTGAGGGTGGCCATAAGCTTGTCCTTTCGACGGTCCAGTTGAGGTGAATTCAGTGCCTGGCCTGCGGTCATGCGACCAGGCAGGCAACGGAAGTGTCGAAAGAGCCGGTATCCGCCGCGCGTCAGGCGGGCGGCGCTATGTAGCGATCTTGTATTGGCCCGCCGCGGTGCCGGCATTCGACGGCGGGTTTGTAACGGGTTTGTATTCGGGGCTCGTCATCGCGATGCGGCTGCGGCAAAATTTGCGGATGAACTCACGCACGCGCCTGCTGGTAGTCGACGACGACCCGTCGGTGCGCTCCATGCTGCTCGAGTATCTCGAAGGGCACGGCTACACCGTCGCCGAAGCCGCCAGCGGAGCCCAGATGCGCGAGCAGATCGAGCAGGAGCTTCCCGATGCCGTGCTGCTCGACATCCGCCTGCCCGGAGAAGACGGGCTGGTGTTGGCGCGCTACCTTCGGGAGCACTACGAAGTTGGCATCATCATGGTCACCGCGTCCGGCGACGTGGTGGACCGGGTGGTTGGCTTGGAGCTGGGCGCCGACGACTACATTGCAAAGCCGTTTGATCTGCGCGAACTGCTGGCCAGGATCAAGAGCGTGCTGCGCAGGTTGCAGGCCAAGCCTCCCACCAAGGACAGCGCGCCGGCATCCGCGGGGCAGCAACAGCCGCCGCGGCGCCAGCGCTTCGGGCGCTGCGAAATCGACCTCGAGTCGCGCCGGGTGTTCGAGATTGGCGGACCCGAGGTTACGATCACCGCGATGGAATACGACTTGCTGACGGCGTTTCTGGCCAACCCCAACCGGGTGCTGTCGCGCGACCAGCTGCTGCTGCACACGCGCAATCGCGAGTGGGAGCCGTTCGACCGCTCTATCGACATCCGCATCGGCCGGCTTCGCCGCAAGGTAGAACCCGATCCGGCCGGCGAGCCCCGCTGCATCCGGACCGTGCGCAACGCCGGCTACATGTTCATCCCGAACGGCGGTTAGGGAGCTTCGCGCCGTCTTCTGTCTTGTCATCCCGGACTTGGTCCGGGGCCGCAATGACGACCCTTCTTTTGGCGTACCGACTGTTACGCAATGAAGAGGTTGCATGTTTCCAGGCGGCCGGCATAATGCAACCAGCAGATTGCATATCCGTCAGCCCACCTGGAGCACATCATGACCACCGCTACCTCTACCGAAACCGACCGCATCGAACGCAGCATCCAGATCGACGCGCCGCGCTCGCGCGTCTGGCGGGCGCTGTCCAACGCCGAGGAATTCGGCAACTGGTTCGGCGCCAACCTGAAGGGCCAGGCTATCGCGCCCGGCCAACGCGTGCAGGGGCCGATCACTATCGCCGGGTACGAGCACGTCATGTTCGACGTGATCATCGAGCGCGTCGAGCCCGAGAAACTGCTGTCCTATCGCTGGCATCCGTACGCCGTCGATCCGGCCGTCGATTACTCCAGGGAACAGCGTACGCTGGTGACCTTCACGCTGAAGGACGCCGGCGCCGGCACGCTGCTTGCCGTGGTCGAATCCGGCTTCGACAACGTCCCGCCGCAGCGCCGCCTGGAAGCCTTCCGCATGAACAGCGGCGGCTGGGGAGCGCAGTTGAAG
The DNA here is from genome assembly GCA_035571715.1 of Ramlibacter sp. Classification (GTDB taxonomy): domain Bacteria; phylum Pseudomonadota; class Gammaproteobacteria; order Burkholderiales; family Burkholderiaceae_C; genus Ramlibacter. Next base: position 5,652 of record DATNCB010000040.1, on the reverse strand, counting down.
AATATCCAGCGCCATGCCACCGCGCGCTCATAAGGCGCCCCAGCAGCCATTAGCCGAACTCGCGCCGGTCTTCTTTGCGCTGGGCGACAAGACGCGCCTGCGCCTGATCGCGGTGTTGTGCGCCGGCGGCGCATTCTCCATCGCGCAGCTAACCGCCAACACCCAGATCACCCGCCAGGCCGTCACCAGGCATCTTCAGGTGCTGGCCGATGCGGGGCTGGTGAAGGACCTGAAGATCGGGCGCGAGCGGCTGTGGCAGTTCGACCCGGCACAGCTGGAGGAGGCGCGCCGCTCGCTGGAAGTCATCGGGCGCCAATGGGAGCAGGCGCTGGGCAAGTTGAAGGCCGCGGTGGAAGGCTAGGCGACCGGCTTGTCATTGCGGGCTCGACCTTCAATCCATGTCTTCAGAACAGACCTAGCGGCGCGACGCCCCAGATCTCCCGCGCGTATTCCTGGATCGTGCGGTCCGACGAGAACTTGCCCATGCCGGCCACGTTCATGATGCTGCGGCGCGTCCAGTCCGAGGGTTGCCGGTAGCACTCGTCGACCTTGTTCTGGGTGGCCACGTAATCGGCGTAGTCGGCCAGCAGCAGGTAGTAGTCCGAATCGAGCAGGCTGCGTACCACGTCCGCATAGCGGCCCGGTTCATCGCGCGAGAACGCGCCGTGGGCAATGCGGTCAATGGCGTACTTGAGGTCGAAATTCTTGTCGTAGTAGCCGCGTGGCTGGTAGCCGCTGGCGCGCAGTGCTTCCACCTGCTCGGTGCGGTTGCCGAAAATAAAGACGTTGTCCAGCCCCACCTGCTCGGCGATCTCGATGTTCGCCCCGTCCCAGGTGCCGATGGTGAGCGCGCCGTTGAGCGCGAGTTTCATGTTGCCGGTGCCGGAGGCCTCGGTCCCGGCGGTGGAAATTTGCTCGGACAGGTCGGCGGCGGGGATGATGATCTCCGCCAGCGAGACCCGGTAGTCGGGCAGGAACACGACCTTCAGGCGATCGCCCACCACCGGGTCGGCGTTGATCACGCGGGCGACGTCGTTGATGAGCCGGATGATCAGCTTGGCCATGTAGTAGGCCGACGCCGCCTTGCCCGCGAAGATCACCGTGCGCGGGACCCAATGGGCCTGGGGCTGGTCGAGGATCGCATGGTAGCGCGTGATGACGTGCAGCACGTTCAGCAGCTGGCGCTTGTATTCGTGCATGCGCTTGACCTGGACGTCGAACAGGCTTTGCGGATCGAGTGCCGGCCCGTGCAAGCGGTCGGCGATGTAGTTGGCCAGCCGCTGCTTGTTCTGCTGTTTGGCCAGGCGAAACGCGCTCATGAACTCCGGTTCGTCCGCCAGCATGCGCAGCTGGCCGAGTTCTTCCAGGTGAAGCCGCCAGCTCGTTCCGATGTGGCTGTCGACCAGCGCCGACAAGGGCGGGTTGGCCTGTGCGAGCCAGCGCCGCGGCGTGATTCCATTGGTCTTGTTGCAGAAGCGGTCCGGAAAGAGCCGCGCGAAGTCCGCGAAGATCGTGCGCACGAGCAGGTCGCTGTGCAGGCGCGACACGCCGTTGACCTTGTGGCTGGCCAGCACCGACAGGTAGGCCATGCGCACGCGCCGGTCCCCACCCTCGTCGATCAGCGAGATGCGCCCGAGCAGCCCCGGGTCGTCCGGCACCCGGGCATGGACACCGGCCAGGAAACGCCCGTTGATGTCGAAGATGATGCTCAGGTGGCGCGGCAGCACGCGGCCCATCAGGTCGACCGGCCAGGTTTCCAGCGCCTCCGCCATCAAGGTGTGGTTGGTGTAGGAGAAGATTCGCGTGCACAGGGACCAGGCGTCGTCCCAGCGCAGCTTGTGCACGTCGATCAGCAGGCGCATCAGCTCGGGGATGGCCAGCGCCGGGTGGGTGTCGTTCAGGTGGATCGACACCTTGTCGGGCAGGGCAAGGAAATTGGCATGCTTCCTCAGGTAGCGCCGCAGGATGTCCTGGACCGATGCGCTGACGAAGAAATACTCCTGGCGCAGGCGCAACTCCTTGCCGTGCTCGCTGCTGTCCTCGGGGTACAGCACGCGCGAGACGTTTTCGGAAGTGTTCTTGGCCTCCACGGCGCGCATGTAGTCGCCGCGGTTGAAGGCTTCGAGATTGATTGCCTGGCTGGCCCGCGCGGCCCACAGGCGCATCGTCGCCACGCTGGACAGGCCGTAGCCCGGAACGCCGTTGTCGTAGGCGGTGGCGATCACTTCCTCGGTGTCCACCCAGTGCACCACGTCGTTGACGTCGGTCGTGAGCCGACCGCCGAAGCGCACCGTGTAGCACAGCTCGGGGCGCATGAAGTCCCAGGGGTTGCCGTCGACCAGCCAGTAGTCCGGCTCTTCGATCTGTCGCCCGCCCACGATCCGCTGGCTGAACATGCCGTACTCGTAGCGGATGCCGTAACCCATTCCGGGCAGGCCGATGGTGGCGATCGAATCCATGAAGCAGGCCGCCAGCCGGCCCAGGCCGCCGTTGCCCAGCGCCGGATCGTGTTCGACCTCGATCAGCGCATCGAAGTCGGCGCCCAGCTGGGTGCAGGCCTGCTTGACGAGGTCGTAAAGATCGGTGGCGAGCAGGGCGTTGACCAGGGCCCGCCCGGTGAGGTACTCCATCGACAGGTAATAGACCCGCTTGGCGTTGTGCTCACGGGACTGCTGGAGCGTCTCGCGCCAGCGCTTGACGATGCGATCGCGCACGGCGTGGAAGACGGCGAACATCCAGTCGCGCTGGGTGGCCGTCTCGAAGTCCTTGCCGACGGAATAGACCAGCCGCTCCACGATCGAGCGGCGCAGCGCTTCCACCGTATTGGTGGGGATTTCGCTATCGAGGACGGTAGTGAGTTGGTTCACGGTGTGTGCCAGTGTTCAGGTATTGACGCCCGCGTGGGGCTTGAGCGAACGATACAGCGCCGCGTATTGGCCGGCCGCCTCGTGCCAATCGAACCGCTGCCGCATCGCCGTGCGCTGAACCTTCGCCCAGGTGCCGGGCTGCGCATGCAGCTCGAAGGCGCGCCGCAGCGCGCCGCGCAGTCCTTGCGTGCTGAAATCATCGAACACGAAGCCGGTGGCGCGCCCGGCTTCCAGGTTCGCCGCGCTGGCGTCGACGACGCTGTCGGACAGCCCGCCGACCCGGTGGACCAGGGGCAGGGAGCCGTAGCGCAGGGCATACAGTTGCGTGAGGCCGCAAGGTTCGAATCGCGATGGCACCAGGATCGCGTCCGCCCCGGCCATGATGGCGTGGGCGAGCGATTCGTTGTAGCCGATTTCAACCGCGATCTGGCCCGCATGCCTGTCGGCCGCGCGCAGGAACGCCTGTTCCAGCGGCGCATCGCCGGCACCGAGCATCGCGAGTTGGCCGCCCATTGTCACGAGCTCATCGGCCACGCCTTCGACCAGATGCAGGCCTTTCTGTTCGGTCAGGCGGCTGACGACGCCGAACACCATCGCGTCGGGGCGTACCTGCAAGCCCATCTTGCGTTGAAGCTCGGCCTTGGCGCCGCTCTTTTGCTCCAGCGAGTCCCAGTCATAGGGATGCGCCGGCACGCCGTCGCGCGAAGGGCTCCACACGTCGTAGTCGACGCCGTTGAGGATGCCCGACACCACCGTCGAGCGGGCGCGCAGCAATCCATCCAGGCCGCAGCCTTGTGCCGGCTCCAGAATCTCGCGCGCGTAGGTCGGGCTGACGGTAGTGATGCGATCGGCCGCCTGCAGGCCCGCCTTCATGAACGACACCTGGCCCCAGAACTCGATGCCATCGATGCCGAACAGGTAGTCGGGAAGGCCCAGTTGCGCGAACAGCGAACGCGGGAAGATCCCCTGGTAGGCCAGGTTGTGGATCGTGAACACGCTGGCTGCCGGCGCCGGGCCCGGCATCGCCATCTGCCGCAGGTACAGCGGGGCCATGCCTGTGTGCCAGTCGTGGCAATGCAGCACATCGGGCTGCCAGTTCGGGTCCAGCCCGAGCCCGAGGCAGGCCGCTGCCCATCCCAACAGGGCAAAGCGGATTCCGTTGTCGCCGTAGGCATCGTCATAGGGGTGGCCGGGCCGGTCGTACAGCGCGCGCACGTCGAGCACGTACGCCATCAGGCTGCTGCCCGGCAAGGTAGCCGGTTGCAGCGACGGTGGTTGGGTCAAGCCGAGTCCCGCAAGGCGCGGGCCCTCGCCGTCGGGCAATGCCAGCGGGGAGGCGGGCGCCAGCCTGCTTCGGCTCACGCCGGCGCGGATGGCGGGGAAGCCGGGCAGCAGGACACGCACGTCGCAGCCGGCGTCGCGCAGGGCGGGCGGCAATGCCCCGTTGACGTCGCCCAGCCCGCCTGTCTTGAGCAGCGGAAAGAGTTCGGTGCAGACATAGAGGACTTTCATGCGTGCCCTGAGGCTGCCTGGGTTTCGATGGCCTGCAGCATATTACGGGTCACCAGTACCACGCCTTGCTCGGTGCGATGGAAGTTCCGTGCATCTTCGTCGGCATCCAGGCCGATACGCATGCCCGCTGGAATGTGACAGCCCTTGTCGACGACAACGCGGTACAACTCGCAGTGGTCGCCGACGTCCACCTGGGGCAGCAGCACGGACTCTTCCACCGAGGCGTACGAATGGACGTGCACACTGGAAAACAGGACCGAGCGGCGCACCTTGGAGCCGGAGATGATGCAGCCGCCCGAGACCAGGGAGTCGACGGCATGGCCGCGCCGGCCGTCGTCGTCATGGACGAACTTGGCGGGCGGCAGCTGCTCCTGGTAAGTCCAGATCGGCCATTCCGCGTCGTACATGTCGAGCTCGGGCAAGGGGTCCGTCAGGTCCAGGTTGGCCTGCCAGTAGGCCTCCACCGTTCCCACATCGCGCCAGTAGGAGACGGCTTCCTGGGTGCTGCGCACGCAGGACATTTCGAACGGGTGCGCCATCGCCTGCCCCAGCGCCACGATGGCGGGAATCAGGTCCTTGCCGAAGTCATGGTTCGACGCCGGGTCGGCGCTGTCGCGCTTGAGCGCCTCGTACAGGTAGTCGGCATCGAAGACATACACACCCATGCTGGCCAGGGCGCGATCGGGCTTGCCGGGCATCGGCGGCGGGTTGGCGGGCTTCTCATGAAACTCCACGATGCGCCGCTGCAAGTCCACATGCATCACGCCGAAAGCCGTGGCCTCGGCCAGGGGCACCTCGATGCAGGCGACCGTGCAACGCGCGTCCATGGCGACGTGATCGGCGATCAGCTTGGCGTAGTCCATCTTGTAGACGTGGTCGCCGGCCAGCACCAGGATGTACTTCGGGTTGTGGCCGGTGAGGATGTCCATGTTCTGGTAGACAGCATCGGCCGTGCCGCGGTACCAGAACTCCTCGTGCATGCGCTGCTGCGCCGGCAGCAGGTCGATGAATTCATTGAACTCGTTGCGCAGGAACGACCAGCCGCGCTGCAGGTGGCGCAGCAGGCTGTGCGACTTGTACTGGGTCAGCACGCCGATGCGTCTGACACCGGAGTTCAGGCAGTTGGAAAGCGCGAAGTCGACGATGCGGAACTTGCCCCCGAAGTAGACCGCCGGCTTGGCGCGATAGTCGGTCAGGTGTGCCAGGCGCGAGCCGCGGCCGCCGGCCAGGACCAAGGCGATGGTTCGGCGGGCCAGCTGAAGTGGATTTTGTA
>DATNCB010000039.1:0-1148 GCA_035571715.1 Ramlibacter sp. | reverse complement strand
CAAGGAGCCGCAGTTGTACGACCTGGTGCTGCAGGCCGTGGGCCGCAGTCCCAATGGCGCGAAGATCGGCGCCGACAAGGCGGGAGTGCGGGTCACCGACCGCGGCTTCATTCCAGTCGATATCCAGATGCGCACCAACGTACCGCACATCTTCGCGGTCGGGGACATCGTCGGCCAGCCGATGCTTGAACACAAAGCGGTGCACGAGGCGCATGTGGCGGCGGAAGCGGCGGCCGGCGAGAAAGTCGCGTTCAACGCCCGCGTCATCCCCAACGTTGCGTACACCGATCCCGAGGTGGCGTGGGTCGGCCTGACCGAAGATCAGGCGAAGGCACAGGGCATCGCCGTGAAGAAGGGCCATTTCCCGTGGACGGCCTCGGGTCGCGCCATCGCCAACGCCCGTGACGAAGGCTTCACCAAACTGCTGTTCGATGCGCAAACCCATCGCATTGTCGGGGGTGCGATCGTCGGCACCCATGCCGGCGACATGATCGGCGAGATCGCGCTGGCCATCGAGATGGGCGCCGACGAAGTGGACATCGGCAAGACCATCCATCCGCATCCGACGCTGGGCGAAAGCATCGGGATGGCCGCCGAGATCGCTCACGGCACCTGCACCGACGTGCCGCCGCAGCGCCGCAGTTGAGGCCTTCCGGCCTAAGCATGTTCGCACAGCGTGCGTTTCTTGCGTAGCGGCCGCAAGTTTTTGATACTCCCAGCTGGGCACGCCGCAAGCCAAACTGGCGTCGGCCGCCGCGGTGAAGGCCAATTGATCAGGGCTGCGGCTGCGGCGGCTGCGGCTGCGGCTGCGCGGGGGACAGGCCGAGCACGCGCCGGGCGCCGTTGAAGCGCCGCTGCCAGTAGCTGTGTCCCATGTCCTCCACCCGGACCTGCGCGCCCGGCTTGGGGGAATGGATGAACTTGCCTTCGCCCACATAGATGCCCACGTGGCTGAAGGCACGCTTCATCGTATTGAAGAAGACCAGATCGCCCGGCTGCAGGTCCTTCTTGTCGATCGCCTCGGTCGCGGCGGCCTGTTCGTTGGCGCGGCGCGGCAGCAGCAGGCCGATGGTCTGCTCGTACATTGCGCGCACGAATCCGCTGCAATCGAAGCCGGTCTCAATGGAGTTACCTCCGCGCCGGTACGG
>DATNCB010000038.1:0-4241 GCA_035571715.1 Ramlibacter sp. | reverse complement strand
GCCGGCACCGTTTTCAGGAACTCGTACACCGCCTGGGCGTCGACGTCGCTGATCTTTGCCAGCGATTCGAACGGCATGACCTTGATCGGCGTGCCGTCGGGCCGTTTGCCGCTGCGCAGCATGGTCGTGAACTCTGCGGTGCTCGGATAGCGGCTCATGGCGCTGCCCTCACCGGGCGTGATGTTGGCTGCTGGCGGCCAGTCGGGCGGGCCGCCGGGAATCTTGCCACCGGACAAATGCTCACCGTGGCAGCCGATGCACATGTTGGCCACGTAAGCGCCATGCTGAGCGTTCACCGCTTGCGGCACAGGCTGCGCGGGCGGCAGCGAATGATCGATCTTCTCGGCCGCATCCTTGATGGCGCCAAAGCCGTAGAGCACCCGCACCGGCAGCGGGAACTCGATCACTGCGGCCCCGCCCTGGGCCGGTGGCAGGCTGCGCACATACGAGATCAGCGATGCCACGTCCTGGTCGGTCAGACGGTTGTAGTCCTCACTGGGCATGATCATCACTGGTTGGCCGCTGGGCTTGATGCCGTGCCGGATGGTGCGCACCCAGTCCTCCGGCTTGTAAGCCGCTGTCACTCCCGCCGGAGTGACGTTGGGCCCGGCAAGCCGCATGCCCTTGCCGTCGTTGACGAATTCGCGGCCGCCGCCGTTGGCGCCGTGGCACTCGGCGCAGCCACGCGATTCGAACAGATATTTGCCGCGTTCGACATGCTGCGCCTCGGTGGCGTAGGCCAACGGTTTGACCGGCACCTCGATCTTGCGCGCCATCTTTCGCTCGGCCATCTGGTAGCCCAGGGCCCCTGCGCCGGCCACCAGTACCACAACTGCCGCCACGCCGCCCACTGTCCAGCTGATCCATCGTTTCATGCCTTGCCGCTCCATCATTCGAAAAAAGAGCTGGCGATTTTAGGAATAGGCCGGCACTGCGCTCAAGTGATCGATGTCACGTCTCAGGCCTGATAAAACTCCTACGCGGCAAAATCACGGTTGTGACAGCCTTGCGCCGCATTGCCCACCTCGACATGGACGCGTTCTTCGCATCCGTCGAGCTGCTGCGCTATCCGCAGCTCAGGGGTTTGCCGATGGTCATCGGCGGCGGCCGGCGCAAAGTCGACGAACTGATGCGCCAGCAGCATGCGGACCAACCGCCGAGCGAAATCCCGGTCGCGGATTTTCCGCTGCTCAAGGACTATGTGGGACGGGGCGTCATTACCACGGCCACTTATCCGGCCCGCAAGTTCGGCGTCGGTTCGGCCATGGGGATGATGAAGGCTGCCAGGCTGTGCCCGCAAGCGATCGTGCTGCCGGTGGATTTCGAGGAGGTGCGCAGGTATTCACGGCTGTTCAAGAGCACCATCGCCGAGATCGCACCGCTGGTGGAAGACCGGGGGGTGGACGAGGTCTACATCGATTTCACCGACGTACCGGGCGGCCAGCGGCAAGGCGGGCGCGCGCTGGCGCGGCTAATCCAGCGGGCGATCCTGGAAAAGACCGGATTGACCTGCTCCATCGGCGTGGCGCCCAACAAGCTCATCGCGAAAATGGCGAGCGAGTTCATCAAGCCCAACGGCATCTCCGTCGTGTACCAGGAGGACGTGCAGACGAAGATCTGGCCGCTGCCGGTGCGCAAGATCAACGGCATCGGGCCGAAGGCGGAAGTGAGGCTCGCGAAGCTGCACCTGCACACGATCGGCGACATCGCCGCGCAGGAGCGCGAATGGCTGATCGACAACTTCGGGAAGTCCTACGGCGCCTGGATGCACGATGCCGCGTGGGGACGCGACGACCGGCCGGTGGTCACCGAAAGCGAGCCGGTTTCGATGAGCCGCGAAACCACGTTCGATCGCGACCTGCACGCGGTGCGCGACCGCGCCGAGCTCGGCGCGATTTTCACCGAGCTGTGCGTCATGGTCGCGGGCGACCTCCAGCGCAAGGGCTATGTGGGCAGGACCATTGGCATCAAGTTGCGCTACGACGACTTCAAGATCGCCACTCGCGATCACACTATCGATCACTTCACCGCGGATGCGAAAACGATCCGCCAGACCGCCGGTCAATGTCTCAAACGAGTCGAGCTGGACCGGCGGCTGCGCCTGCTGGGGGTTCGCGTGGGCAAGCTGGTCAAAGCGGACGCCCCCGAAACTCGGCCATCGCGGGTTGCCGATGCGGCACCGCACTCGGCTCATCGCGTGGCTGAACCGCCGCCGTTGGAAGGGACGCTCGACCTGTTCTGAGCGTTTCGTCCGGCAGCGCGGCGGCGCTCACTTGACGATGATCTCCTCCCGGTGATTCGCGATATGCAGGCTGTGCGCCAGTGCGAATTCCGGCTTGCTGAGCGTGCCATACGCGAAGTGCGGCTTGAGCGGCCCGCTGTACCCGTCGAAGCGCGTGATGGCCTGGCGCAGCCGCTGGGCTGCGGGCTTCCAGTCGGCGCCGGCACCCAGCGCCGGCGCACCCGGTATCGGTTCGGCCAGCCCGTGGCTCATGCGGCCTCGCCACTTGAAGAACGCAAAGGCCGCGCTGCCGGCGGTGTTCTGGAACAGCGCGCCCTTGGACTGCGGGAAGCCGTCCATGCTCATTTCGATGCTCTGCGCCAGATGCTCCAGCACGGCACCCATGGGCCATGCGCCAATAGCCGTCACGCGGCCAGCCCTCTCGAGCGCGTCGAGCCAGCGCAAGGAATCGTCGAGCGATTGGACCTGAAGCAGATCAGCCATGGCGATACCTCCGGTACACACGAAAGGAACGATCAGGAACTCACGCCGCCTCATGGGCCGCATGGTAGCAAGCTCGCTCTTGGGGGCGCAGTGCCTGAGTTGGACCCGTCCTACCGGCTCAGCCCGGCTTTGCCTACACGTGCGGCAGCGACTTATCCCTACGGTAGGGAGAGTTCCACTACTTTCAGGGGTTCGATATGAAAACACAGCTACGCAACCAGGTGGCGGCCCTTTTCCTGCTGGCTCCGGCCGCCCTGACGTTAACGGCCCTGCCGTCGACGGTGGCGGCCCAGGCTGCCACGCCGCAGGTCTTTTCGTTCGAGGTGTCCAGCGACAACGGTCTCGATCCGGGCTCACGCCTGCAGTTCACCGTGGAAGGAACGCCGCATGCACGCGCCAGCATTCGCATCGCAGGCGCGCGAGAGACCATCCCTCTGAGCGAAACCGCGCGGGGCGTGTACACCGGCCGCTATATCGTGTCGCGGGCCGACCGCATCGATGAGGACAGTCCGATTCGCGCCATCCTGCGCGACGGCAACCTGACGGTGGCGGCCAACTACAATTTCCCGCCGGGCCTGGGCAATGTCGCCGCGGCGCCGCCGCTGCGCATTGAGCGTTTCCACGTGTCCACGCTCGACCGCATCGAGCCCGGCGCCGAGATCAGGTTCACGCTCGAGGGCATGCCCGGCGCCGTGGCGTTCGTCGATCTGCCCGGCATCGCCAACGATGTTCGTTTGCATGAAACGCGGCCGGGTCACTACGAGGGCAGCTACACGGTCAGGCGCACCGATGACCTGAACATGTCTGGACCGGTGGTCGCCCGATTGCGGGCAGGCGACCGCATCGTGACGTCGACGCTGGACCGTCCGCTGGTCGCGGCGGGACCGGCCGACGTGCCCATCCGTATCCTGAGCCATTCCAACAACGCCCAGATCGACGGCGGGCAAACGCATATGCGCGGCCGCACGGCGCCGTTCGCGTCGGTCAGTGTCAGGGTCGATGCGATCCCGCCGGTGGTCGGGCAGTTCGGTATGGCGCAGCGCGTGTTTTCCGACACGCTGCAGGCGGACGCCAACGGCAACTTCGACTTCAGCTTCAGTCCCAGAATCTCGCTGCCGGGCACGCGCTACGACATTTCCATGACGGCAAACAAGGCTGATGTGACGACCGAGGCCCGGCTGGTGCTATACCAGCGCCAAGGCTGAGACTTGCAACCCCCTTCGAGCGCCGCGCGGTTACTCGCGTTGGCGCTCGCAAGTTCATAGCGATTGACGGCTGCTGACCGCTAACCTACAGTGAGGCTGACTCGAAACTTACAACCCCGACCGCGTGCGCCTATGCAGTGTTTCGCGCTGACCCAGCAGGACCATATTGGCCATCTGGTGCTCAATCGCCCCGAGGCGATGAACACCATGCAACCCCAGTTCTGGCGCGAACTGGATGAGGTGCTGGCACAACTGCACCGTGAAGGCGAGGCGCGGGCCCTGGTGATTTCCTCGACGGGCAAGCATTTCAG
>DATNCB010000037.1:0-7310 GCA_035571715.1 Ramlibacter sp. | reverse complement strand
GTTCACCCCTTGGCCCAGGTCCAGATTGACCAGGCCCCTGTAGCGGCCGATGCCGTGCTGCGAATGCACCACCGGATCGCCGACGTTGAGTTCGGACAGGTCCTTGATCAGCGCCTCGACGTCGCTGACCTGCTCCTGCTTTTTGCGCCGGCGGGTGGTTGGCCCGGCCGCAAAGAGCTCGGTTTCGGTGACGAAGTCGATGCTCTCTTCGAGCCAGGCAAATCCCGTGTTGAGTGGCGCGGTCGCGATGCCCAGCTTTTCCTGGCTCGCCTGGAATTCGACGAGCGAGTCGAAAGCCGGCGGTGCCAGATGGCTGGCATGCAGGAAGTCAAGCAGGCTCGCGCGCCGGCCCTCGCTCTCCGCCAGCAGCAGCACGCGATGCGCGGTGCTGCGCAGGTGGTCCTTGAATTTGCCCAGCGGTTCCTCGGCGCCGCGCACGACGGCCATCGGAGGAAGGGTTTCGAATTCAGCGTAGGCGCTTGTCTCAGCGCCTTCCTTCAGCGCCAGCTGCGCATGCTCATTCGCGCGGCTATAGAACTGCTCGGCGCTCAGGAACAGGGTTTCGGGCGGCAGGGCGGGGCGTTCCGGATCGGTTCGGACCAGGCGATAGCGGTCCCGCGTGTCCTGCCAGAACTGCTGGAAAGACCGCTCCAGGTCACCGTGCAGCACGACCGTTGCGCCCGCACCGATGTAATCGAACACCGTGGCCGTTTCCTCGAAGAACAGCGGCAGGTAGTACTCGATGCCGGCCGTGGCCACGCCGTTGCCGATGTCCTTGTAGATGCGGCTCTTGGTGGGGTCTCCTTCCAGCAACTCGCGCCAGCGGCTGCGGAATTTCGCCCGCGCGTCATCGTCCATCGGAAACTCGCGGCCCGGCAGCAACCTGACTTCGGGCACGGGGTAGAGGCTGCGCTGACTGTCGGGATCGAACGTGCGAATCGAATCGATCTCGTCATCGAACAGGTCGACCCGGTACGGCACCGTCGAGCCCATCGGGAAGAGGTCGATCAGCCCGCCACGCACCGCGTATTCGCCGGGACTCACGACCTGCGTGACGTGGCTGTAGCCGGCCAGCGTGAGCTGGGCCTTGAGCCTGGACTCTTCGAGCTTCTGTTTGTCCTTGAAGTGAAAGGTATAGCCGGCCAGGAAACTGGGCGGCGCGACGCGGTAAAGCACTGTCGTAGCCGGTACCACCACCACGTCCGCATCGCCCTGCGAAATGCGCCAGAGCGTCGCCAGCCGTTCGCTGATCAGGTCCTGATGAGGCGAAAAGGTGTCGTACGGCAGCGTTTCCCAGTCGGGGAAGAGCGCGCAACGCAGGTCCGGCGCGAAAAACGCCATCTCTTCGAGCAGCCGCTGCGCATCCGTGGCATCGGCGGTGACGATGGCCGTCAGCCGGCGTTCCGCCTTGGCGCGCTCAGCCACGCGTGCCAACAGCAGCGCGTCGGCCGAGCCCGGCGGACGCGGCAATGTGTACCTCTTGCCTACGCTAAGTTTGGGTAAATCCATAAACAAATACAAAACACCCCGCGCCTGAACAGGGTGGGGTGTGAGGCTCGATTCTAGAATGGACGGTATGGCAACGAGTGAAAGCAAACCGAAGCGGCGTTATTACGCCCTCATCCCTTGCGCCGGCACTGGCAGCCGCGCCGGCACGCACGGCCCCAAGCAATACGAGCGCATCGCGGGTCATCCCATGGTTTGGCATACCCTGGCCGCCTTCGCGGCCGTGCGGCGCATCGCCAGGGCGCTGGTGGTGGTGGCGCCCGGCGACGGCTTCTTCGAGCGCAACCCCACTTCGGCCATGGTGGTGGCCTGCGGCGGCGCGACGCGCGCGGCCAGCGTTGGCAACGGCCTGTACGAACTGACCCGCGTGGGCGCCACCGACCAGGACTGGGTGTTGGTGCACGATGCCGCCAGGTGCCTGATCACGCCGGCGCTGATCGACTCCCTGATCGACGCATGCGCGCACGACGATGTGGGCGGCGTGTTGGCGCGCAAGGTGCAAGACACACTCAAGTGCGAGGAGGGCGGCCGCATTTCGGCCACCCTCGAGCGCGAAGACAAGTGGCTGGCACAGACCCCGCAGATGTTCCGCATCGGACTCCTGATGCAGGCACTCGAGCGAGGCGGCGGCCACCTGACGGACGAGGCGGCCGCGATCGAGGCCCTGGGGCACCGGCCGTTGCTGGTTCCCGGCGCGGTGCAGAATTTCAAGGTCACCTATCCCGATGACTTCGCGCTTGCCGAAGCCGTGCTGAAGGGGCGTTCGAGATGACTTCCAGATGACATTGCGCATCGGACAAGGCTGGGATCTGCATGCCCTGGTGCCCGGGCGCAAACTCATCATCGGCGGCGTGGAGATTCCGTTCGAACGCGGCTTGCTCGGTCATTCCGACGCCGACGTCCTGCTGCACGCGATCATCGACGCGCTGCTGGGTGCGGCCGCACTGGGCGACATCGGCCGGCATTTTCCCGACACCGACGCGTGTTTTCGCGATGCCGATTCGACGGTCCTGCTCACCGAGACCGCGCGGCGAGTGCGCAAGCAGGGCTTGCAGATCGGCAACGTGGACAGCACCGTCATCGCGCAGGCGCCGAGGCTGGCTCCTTATGTCGACGCCATGCGTGACCGCATCGCAGCGGCCCTGGACGTTGCGCCGAACCAGATCAACGTGAAAGCCAAGACGGCGGAGAAGCTGGGCCCAGTAGGTCAGGGCCTCGCGATCGAGGCCCGCGCGGTGGTGCTGCTCTTGCGCACGGCCTAGTACGCCTGTTCGACGCTGGCCTCTGGCTCCGCGGGCGCCGTTGGCAACCGCGGCTTTTGCAGCTTGATGTGCGCGGCCAGTCCGCCCGAAGCGGTGTTGGCCAGCGCGAAGATGCCGCCCATGCGCTGCACGGTCTTGTCGACGATGGCCAGGCCCAGGCCGGCACCAGTCGCGGCGGTGCGCGCCGCATCGCCGCGGAAAAACGGTTTGATCAGGTTGGGCAAGGCCTCGGGCGCAACGCCCATGCCGTGGTCGCGCACCTTGAGCAGCACCCATTCGTTGCGTGACTTCGCGGTGATGTCCACGATGGCAATCCCGGTTTCGGGTGTCTTGCCGTAGCGCCGGGCATTTTCCAGCAGGTTGGAGATGACGCGCGCCAATTCCACCTCGTCCGCGAGCACCAGCAGGCCCTTGGAAATGTCGAGGTTCACGCGCATGTCGCCCTGGTCCTGCACGGCATAGAGGCATGCCTCGATCACGTCATTGAGAAGCACCGGCTTGAGCTCGGCGTGATCGGGCCGCGCGTAGTCGAGGAACTTGTCGATGATCGCGTCGAGCTGATCGATGTCCGCGGCCATGTGGTTGCGCGCATCGGCGTCGGCCACGCTCATCTCGGTCTCCAGCCGCAGGCGTGCCAGCGGCGTGCGCAGGTCGTGCGAGATGCCGGCCAGCATGACGGCACGGTCCTGCTCGATCTTGGCCAGCTGCTGCGCCATCCGGTTGAAGCCGATGTTCACCTCCCGGATTTCGCTGGTGACGGCTTTCTCGTCCAGCCGGCTGGCGTCGAAATCGCCGTCGCGCACGCGGCTGGCGGCAAAGGACAGCTGCTTGAGAGGACGGTTGATCAGCCGGGCGATCAGCGCCGCGCCGGCCAACGACAGGCCGGCCGCCGTGATCAGCCAGACCAGCCAGGTCTTGCCGCCGACCCGGGTAAAGCGGGCGCGGTCCAGCAGCATCCAGTATTGGTCGGTGTCGATCCTGAAGCCGATCCACAGGCCTTCTTCGCCGTTGACGCTGGCGGCAATCACCGTCCCGGGGCCGAGACGCGTGGTGAGCTCGTCGGTGATGGCATGGTCCAGCTCTCCGGCGCCGAAGGTCGCGTAGCGGTCGGTCGGCTCGCGCGGCAGGATGCGCACGCCTTCCTGCTCGGCCAGCGTCTTGATCAGCGACACCCGCGCGATCGAATCCGAGTGCACCAGCGCGGCACGGCTCAAATTGACGAGTGAGGCGATCTGCTGGGCCGTCTGCACGGCGCGCGGTTCGAACTCCAACGCCCTGAACGTCTGGAGCCAGGCAACGATGCTGCCGATGAGCAGCAGCGAGAGCAGGAAGAAAGTGCGCCAGAACAGCGAAAGACCGAGCCGCGGCCGCATCTCGAGCGGCGCGGGTGCTGTCTCAAGCGGTGCCGGCCCCGTGACGTCGATGCTCCTGGTGACGGCGCGAATCAATTACGTGTCCCCTGCTCATGGTTACTGCAGCCACGATTATCGTTGGTGCCCTGTGGGGCGGGCGGTCAACCGGCGCCGTCCGGAACAAATACGTAGCCTACGCCCCACACGGTCTGGATATAGCGCGGCGCGGCCGGGTCGGTCTCGACCAGTTTACGCAGGCGCGACACCTGCACGTCCAGGCTGCGGTCGAACGGCTCGAACTCGCGTCCACGAGCCAGCTGCGCCAGCTTTTCGCGCGACAGCGGCTGGCGCGGGTGCCGCACCAGCGCCTTGAGCATCGCGAATTCGCCGGTGGTCAGAGGCAGTTCCTCGCCGTTCTTGCGCAAGGTGCGGGCTCCGAGATCGAACGCGAACGGCCCGAAGGTGACAACTTCGTTGTCGCTCGACGGTGCGCCCGGCGCTTCCTGAGCTGGACGGCGCCGCAGCACGGCGTGAACCCGGGCCAGCAGTTCGCGCGGATTGAAAGGTTTGCCCAGGTAATCGTCAGCGCCGACTTCGAGCCCGACGATGCGATCCACGTCCTCGCCCTTGGCGGTGAGCATGATGATGGGTGTGCGGTCATTGGCCGCCCGCAGGCGCCGGCAGATCGAAAGTCCGTCTTCGCCCGGCATCATCAGGTCGAGCACGATCAGGTCGGCCGTCTCGCGCAGCATGAGGCGATTCAGGGCTTTTCCGTCCTCGGCCAGGATCACCTCGAATCCTTCCTGGGTCAGATAGCGGCGCAGGAGGTCGCGGATTCGGGCGTCATCGTCGACGACGAGGATCTTGTCGGTACGGGCTACAGCTTGTGTCATGGCGGTCCAGGTGGATTTGTAACAGAGCCGATTTTGAGGGGCTTGGCGGCCGGTCGTGCGTATTTGCCCCTTACCTTGACACAGTGTTACAAATGTTGCCCCCGCGCGCAACCGTTGACTTGGCGCGTGTGAACGGCAGAACTGCGGGATCGTTTAATGCTGACCATGAAGCAGTACCTCGCCCCGATCGCCATCCTGGCCGCAGCGGCTTGTCACGCGCAGTCGCAGTCGGCGAGCCAATCGAGCTCCGACATCAGGCAAGTAAGCGCGCAAAAGTCACTGCCGGCGCCCGCGGTCGCGCCACGCCAGCTGTCCGACCAGGAACGGGCGGAACTGAGGCGCCAGCTTTATCAATACAGCCGGGTGGCGGGCAAGGGCTCGTGAACAGCACCCGGTCGCCGGCGGGCGCCACAACGCTAAAGGCGCTCATTGCCGCCTGGATTCTGGCGTGTGCCACCAGCTCGGCAGTCGCTCAAAGCCCGCCATACGCGCCACCGCAGAACGTGCTGCAACTGTCTGCCACGGGGACGGTGGAAGTGCAACAGGATCTGTTGAGCCTGAGCCTGACGACTTCGCGCGAAGGCCCTGATGCGGCTACCGTACAAGGCCAGCTGAAGACAGCTCTCGATACCGCCCTTACCGAGGCGCGCAAGTCAGCGCAACCGGGCCAGCTCGACGTTCGTACCGGCAATTTCGGTATCTACCCGCGCTACGCCCAGGGCGGCAAGACCAGCGGCTGGCAGGGCACGGCCGAGCTGGTGCTGGAAGGCCGGGATTTTCCCCGGATCACCCAGACTGCCGGACGCATCCAGACGATGACGGTTGGCGGCGTGAGCTTCGGTCTCAGCCGCGAGCAGCGCGCCAAAGTGGAAGGGGATGCACAGTCGATCGCGATCGAACGCTTCAAGGCCAAGGCGGCTGAGTTGGCCAAGGGCTTCGGTTTCTCGGGCTACAGCCTGCGCGAGGTGGCCGTGAACACGAACGACCAGGGGTTTCCGCGGCCGCTACGGATGCAGGCGAGTGGCATGGCGGCGCCGGAGGCCGCCCCCTTGCCGGTGGAGGCGGGGAAAAGCGCTGTGACGGTGACTGTTTCGGGGACGGTGCAGCTGAAATAAAGCTACTGGGCCGCCCAACCGCCGTCCATGTTCCAGGCTACCCCCCGCACATTGTTTGCGGCAGGCGAGCAGAAGAACACCGCGAGCTCGCCCAGCTCTTCGGGGGTGGTGAACTGCAGCGACGGTTCCTTCTCGCTGAGCAGTTGGCGCTTGGCCTCTTCATTGGACAGGCCGCCGGCGGCTGCCTTCGCGTCCACCTGCTGCTGCACTAGCGGCGTCAACACCCAGCCGGGGCAGATGGCGTTGCAGGTGACGCCGGTGGTCGCGTTCTCCAGCGCGATCACCTTGGTCAAGCCGACCAAGCCGTGCTTGGCCGCGACGTAAGCCGCTTTCTGCGCGGAGGCGACCAGGCCGTGCACCGACGCCACGTTGATGATGCGTCCCCAATTGGCCGCCTTCATCGCGGGCAGCGCCACGCGGCTGGCATGGAACGCGCTGGAGAGATTGATCGCGATGACGGCGTCCCACTTTTCGGGCGGAAAGTCCTCGACCGGCGCCACATGTTGAATGCCGGCGTTGTTCACCAGGATATCGACGCGGCCGAACTGCGCGGCGGCGAACTTCATCATCTCCTCGATCTCGGCCGGCTTGCTCATGTCGGCGCCGTGGTAGGCCACCTTCACGCCCAGCGCCGCGACTTCGGCCTTCGGCCCTTCGACGTCGCCAAAGCCGTTCAGCACGATGTTGGCGCCCTGTTTGGCGAGCGCCTTGGCGATGCCCAGACCGATGCCGCTGGTGGAACCTGTGACGAGTGCGGTCTTGCCCTTGAGCATGGCGGTCTCCGTGGATCGATGTATTAGGATGGTGCGGATTCGAAAGCCGCCCGAGTATCCGGGTTTTTCTTTGCCATGGCCGCACCTACGCTGAACTACGTATCTTGTCCCGACGCCCAGGGCAGCCACCGCATGGCGTATTGGCAATGGGGCGACGAGCGCGCCGCGCACGCCGTCATCTGCGTGCATGGCCTGTCGCGCCAGGGCCGCGACTTCGACGTGCTGGCGCAAGGCCTGCTGGCGCGCGCGAAAGCGCCGCTGCGTGTGATCTGCCCCGACGTCGTCGGCCGTGGCCGCAGCGACTGGCTCGCGGACCCGAAAGCCTACGGCGTGCCGACCTATGTGGCCGACATGCTGCAGATGATCGGGCAGCTGAACGCCGCGGCGCCGATCGCCACGCTCGACTGGG
>DATNCB010000036.1:0-4064 GCA_035571715.1 Ramlibacter sp. | reverse complement strand
TTCGATGAAGTTCGTGAAAATCTCGTTGACGTAGTCCAGCGTGTACGGCCGCTCGGGGTGACGGGCGATCTTGGTGATCTGCCATGGGGTCAGGACGCTGTAGATGTCCTTGGTCAGCTGCTGGCTTTTTTTGCTGAGCTGTTCGATCTCTTCTGAAATGTCGACCGCGGACTCCGTCTGCACGTAGCGCAGTTCTTCGATCTTGGTTTCGAGTTCCGCGATCGGCTGCTCGAAATCGAGAAAGGTCTTCTTTGCCAAGGTTGGCTCCTCAGTATTCCACCGGCAGGGGGTCCAGCGAGCGCCAAATATACCAAGTCGCGACGCTGCAATACGGGTCCCACGCCGCGGCCACTTCCCGCGCGTCGCTGCGGCTGACCGGATCGCCCGAAAAATAATTCCGGCTGATGCCGGTGAGAAGCCCGACGTCGTCCAGCGGCAGCACGTTGGGCCGCATCAGATGGAAGATCAGGAACATCTCCGCCGTCCAGCGGCCGATGCCCCGGATGCCCACCAGTTCGGCAATGATCTCTTCATCGCCCATAGCCTTCCACGCCTCGGCGTGGATCGCGCCCGAGTCGAAATGCAGGGCCAGGTCGACCAGGTATTCGATCTTGCGCGCCGACAGGCCGGCCGCCTGCATGTCGTCGACCTTGAGCTTGAGCACGTTGGCAGGGCTCATGCGCCGCGGCAGTTTGGCGAAGCGGTCCCACACGGTTTGCGCGGCCTTCACGGAAATCTGCTGGCCCACGATGCTGCGCGCCAACGTGGTGAACGCATCGCCGCGGGACTGCAGGCAGGCTTCGCCGAACTGCGGAATCAGCCGCTTCATCACGCGGTCCTTGCGCGCCAGGTGACGCCGTGCCTCGTCCCAGTAGCCAGGGGTTGTCAGCAGGATCTGAGGCGGGATGGAGTTCAAGACGCGGCCTCCCAGGTCGTGCCTGCCGGCGAATCCTTCAGCACCACTCCTTGCGCCAGCAGTTCGCTGCGGATGTGGTCGGCCTCGGCGAAATTCTTCGCTTTCTTCGCGGCGGCCCGCTGTTCGATCAAGCTTTCGATAGTTGCCTCGTCCAGCTTTGTTCCAGCACGCAAGAATAGCTTCGGATCACCTTGCAATATGCCCAGGCATCCGCCCAACGCTTTCAGCAGGCCGGCCGCTTGCGCCGACTTGCCGCGGTTGACTTCGGCCGCAAGCTCGAACAGCACCGCCACCGCCTCCGGTGTCGCGAAATCGTTGTCCATCGCCGCCTTGAACTTCGCGGCATGGGGCTGCGCCCAATCCAGCTCCACGTTTGCCGGGGCGACCAGCTCCAACGCGGTGTAGAGCCGCTTGAGCGCGCCGCGCGCGTCTTCCAGATGCACGTCGCTGTAGTTCAGCGGACTGCGGTAATGCGCGCGCACGATAAAAAATCGCAGCGTCTCGGCATCGAACTTCTGCAGCACGTCGCGGATCGTGAAGAAGTTGCCCAGCGACTTGGACATCTTCTCGTTGTCGATGTTGACGAAGCCGTTGTGCATCCAGTAGCGCGCCAGCGGCTGGCCGTTGGCGCCTTCGCTCTGCGCGATCTCGTTCTCGTGATGGGGGAACTGCAAGTCCGCGCCGCCACCATGGATGTCGAACGTCTTGCCAAGCAGTGCGCCGGCCATCGCGGAGCACTCGATATGCCAGCCGGGTCGGCCCCTGCCATAGGCGCTGTCCCACTGGGCGTCGGCCGGCTCGGTCGGCTTGGCGGCCTTCCAGAGCACGAAGTCCAGCGGGTCTTCCTTGCCTTCGAGCACCGCGACGCGCTCGCCCGCGTGCAGTTCATCGAGCGACTTCCCCGACAGCTTGCCGTATTCGGCAAACCGGCGTACCGCGTAATTCACGTCGCCGCCTTCCGCGCGGTACGCCAGTTGCTTGTCCTCGAGCTGTTTTACCAGCTGGAGCATCTGGGGCACGTAATCGGTGGCACGCGGATCGTGCGTGGGCCGCTCGATCCCGAGCGCGTCGAAATCGCGATACATCTCGGCGATCATGCGATTGGTGAGAGCGCGCACCGCTTCGCCGTTTTCCACCGCGCGCCGGATGATCTTGTCGTCGATGTCGGTGATGTTGCGCACGAAGGTCAGCTTGTAGCCGCTGGCCTTCAACCACCGCTGCACCACGTCGAAGGCCACGTTGGCACGGGCATGGCCGACGTGGCACAGGTCGTACACGGTCATGCCGCAAACGTACATGCGCACATGGCCAGGCTGAAGCGGGGAAAAATCTTCCAGGGCACGCGACAGCGTGTTGTGGATGCGCAGGCTCATAGGCGATGTGGGTGCGCTTCTTCGCGGTAGGGCAGCGCTTATTCGGATCGTCTGAAGGGTTTCGGGGGTACTTGCCTGGGGCTGCGCACGCAGTGCCGCGGCTACAATGCAGCGCAGTATATAGCCCTCCACGCGGGCTTGTCAGACCAAAATTCACCAGCTCCCTATGACGCATGGCGGCAGTGTCCTTCGCCGAAGCTTGCACCTGCTGGCGCTTGCCGCCGCGCTATGCGTTCCGCTGACGGGGTTCGCCGACGACTACGGCGATGTGACCCGGCTGATGCGTTCGGGCAAGCTCGCCGAAGGCCTTGCGAAGGCGGACCAGTACCTCGCAGCCCGGCCGCGCGATCCGCAGATGCGCTTCCTGAAAGGCGTGCTCCAGTCCGAAGCCGGCCGCAAGGCCGAGGCGATCGAGACTTTCACCGCCCTGACCCAGGAATATCCCGAGCTGCCCGAACCATACAACAATCTTGCGGTGCTCTATGCAGGCCAGGGCGAGTTCGACAAGGCCCGCGTGGCGCTGGAGTCGGCGATTCGTACCAATCCGGCTTATGCGACCGCGTACGAAAACCTGGGCGACATTTATGCCCAGCTGGCGAGCCAGGCCTATGTGCACGCACAGCAACTCGATGCCGCCAATACCAGTGTGCGGCCCAAGCTGGCGCTGATCCGCCAACTGCTGACGCCGCTTGCCAAGGAAGCCGGCAAGCCGGCAGCGGCGGTCACGAACTCGTCTGGAGCCGGCGGCTGAGCAGCGACCACGCCGGGCGTCTGCCCCGGTAGTATTAGGGGTTTTCCGTCAGTCGATGCGGCACGCGCGCGCCGTCCGCCCATCGTTGGATGAACGATTCACGTCTTAAAGGAGGAATCAGCTGATGACTGCCATGACCCGCCGCTTCGCGGCCCTCGCGCTGCCCGTGCTACTGGCGGCCACTGCGGCTGCCGCCGCGGCCGAAGAAGCGCCCCGCGTGAAGTTCGCCACCTCAGCCGGCGACATCGTGGTGGAGCTCTATCCCGACAAGGCGCCCAAGACGGTGGAAAACTTCCTGCAGTACGTCAAGGACAAGCACTACGACGGCACGATCTTCCATCGCGTGATCGACAACTTCATGATCCAGGGCGGCGGCTTCGATGCCAGCTATATGCAAAAACCCACGCGCCCTCCGGTGGCGCACGAAGGCCAGGAAGCGCTTGCCAAAGGCGGACCCAAGAACGTGGTCGGCACGATCGCGATGGCAAGGACCAGCGATCCGAACTCAGCCACCTCGCAGTTCTTCATCAACGTGAAGGACAACGAATCGCTCGACCCTGTCGTCATTCCCCCGGGGGATCCGGTGCCGCGTTTCGAATACAAGGGGCGGGTGTACGAGAATGTGCCGCGCGCACAACTGCTGGCTTCGCCCCAGCTTTACGGTTACACCGTCTTCGGCAGGGTCGCGAGCGGCATGGATGTGGTCAACAAGATCAGGCGCATACCCACCGGGGCCGCCGGCCCCTTCGCGAGCGACGTACCCAAGACGCCGGTCATCATCACATCGGCCACACTGGTCAATAAGTAATTGAAATAGCTTTGCGGGACAGGTCTTCAGCTCTGTCCCCAACTGATCAAAGGAGCCCCCATGAGCAACCCCAAAGTCGAACTTCACATCGCCGGCTACGGCGTCATCACCCTCGAGCTGGACCAGGACAAGGCGCCCAAGTCGGCGGCCAACTTCCTCGCCTACGTCAATAAGGGCCACTACGACAACACCGTCTTCCATCGCGTGATCCCCGGC
>DATNCB010000035.1:0-2262 GCA_035571715.1 Ramlibacter sp. | reverse complement strand
CAGCGTTGGGGAAATGACCAAGGAACTGGTGGACGTTTTCGGGCGTTACCGCGAACCGGTTCGCTTCTAGAAAAGGACGACCTGATGAATTCCATAGAACGCCATCTGGCGCCGACTGGCCTCACCCAGGAACGAGAGCGGACCATGCAGGAGATAACCGCCTACCTGGCGCCCCGCTGCCTGGACGAGGCATTGCAGGCGATGGCGGACGGCGCTGCCACGGTGCTATGCGGTGGTACCGATCTCGCGCCGCAGACCGAATCCGGCACGCGCCAATACCAAGCGACACTGCTGAACATTCGCCGCATCGAAGGCCTGGGCGGCATCGAGGTGAAGGGTGACAAGGTTCACATCGGTGCCGTGACGACCATCAGCGAAATCCGCCGCAACGCCCTTTTGGCCGAAATCGCTCCCGTGTTGGTCGAGGCGGCCGAGCGATTCGCCAGCGATCAGATTCGCAACGCGGCATCGGTGGGTGGCAACCTCTGCAACGCGTCGCCGGCGGGCGACATGATCCCGCCCCTGCTGGTGCTGGGCGCTTCGGTCGAACTCGCATGCTGGCAGGGCGGTGCCGTGCAGACGCGGCGGATACCGTTGGAACGGTTCTTCGTGGGTCCCGGCAAGACCGTCAAACTGCCGGAAGAGTTGCTGACCGTCATCGTGTTCGACCGGCCCGCGGCCGATTTCGTCGGCAAGTTCCGCAAGTCCGGCCCGCGTCCCGCGCTTGAAATCTCCACGGTTTCGGTGGCCCTCGGCGCTCGTGTCGCCGACGGCAGGCTCAGCGATGTGCGTGTAGCCATGGGGTCGGTCGCGCCTACGCCCTTGCGCGCCCGCCATGTAGAGGCTGCGCTCGAAGGCAAGCCGCTCGACGCCGCGACCATCGCCGCGGCAGTCGCCGCGGCGGCGGAGGATGCCAAACCCATCGATGACGTGCGTGCCAGTGCCTGGTACCGCGGCCATCTCGTTCGTGTGTTCGTTGAAGAGGTGCTCAATGATGTCCGTGGAAACTGAAATCCGCTTCAAGCTCAATGGCCGCGAGGTTTGCCTGAAGGTGCCGGTCACCATGACGACCCTGGCCATGCTGCGCGACAAGCTCGGCATGACCGGAACCAAATATGCCTGCGGCGAAGGCGAGTGCGGAGCCTGCACGGTCAAGATCGACGGCAAGACCGTCAACAGCTGCCTGATGTACGCCGTCGATTGTGACGAACGCGAAGTTGTGACCATCGAGGGACTGCGCACGCCGGAAGGCCTTCACCCGGTGCAGCAGGCCTTCGTCGATCACGGCGCCGTGCAGTGCGGCTTCTGCATGCCGGGCATGATCATGCAGGCCGACTACCTGATCGAAAACAATCCCAACCTGACGCGGGAACAAGCGCAGCGGGGCTTCGAGGGCAATCTCTGCCGCTGCACCGGCTACACCAAGGTGCTGGACGCGGTGGAGGCTGTGGTCGAGAAGAAGAAGGGCTGCGGCGATTGCTGAGCGGGCGGTATCCCATACCCCCAGCCGCATACGCCTAAGGAGTACAAAGCCATGAAACGAGACATCATCAGTTCGCCCATCGCAAAGAAGACCTTGATCGGCCAGCGCGTCAAGAAGCCCGACGCCGCCGAGAAAGCAACCGGCAAGACGCGCTACATCAACGACATGGTGTTGCCGCAAATGCTGATCGGCAAGGTGCTGTTCGCCGGCCGGCCCCACGCCAGGATTGTCCGTATCGACACTTCGGCGGCAGAAAAGCATCCGGGCGTCTATGCGGTGCTGACCGGCAAGGACGCCGCTGGCCTCAAGTTCGGCTTCGTGCGCGACAACGTCGCGCTCAAGGACAAGGTGCGCTGCGAGCACGACGAGATCGCAGCGGTCGCGGCCGAGACGGAAGAGATTGCCCGCCGCGCGCTCGAACTGATCGAGGTCGAGTACGAGGACCTGCCCGGCGTATTCACACCCGAAGCCGGCGCCAAGGAAGGCGCGCCACTGGTCCACGAGAACTTTCCCGGCAACAAGAGCCTTTCTTTCGAGTTCAAGCACGGTGATCTCGCAGCGGCCGAAGCGGCTTCCGACTTCGTCGTCGACAACGTGTTCCGCCCGCACCACGTGACGCACTGCTGCATGGGCACCTCCTGCGCCATCGCCGACTTCGACCACAACGGCAAGCTGACGATCTGGACGCAGACCCAGTATCCGTACAACTACAAGATGGATCTTGCTCCGGCGCTGGGCCTCACTCCCGGCGACATCAGGGTCATCCAGCCGCCCGTCGG
>DATNCB010000034.1:0-1535 GCA_035571715.1 Ramlibacter sp. | reverse complement strand
GCGGGTGCCAGTGGCGCCGCGCCGCGTGCTTCGCGGATCTGCAACTCGAAGGCACGCAGCCGCTTGTAGACCGAGATCAGTTCCACCACGGTGGTCCAGCTGAGCACCAGATACTGGAACGACTGCTCGACCCGGCCGAAGGCGCGGACGATCTGCTGCATCAGACCCAGCGTAATCAACCCGGTCACCAGCGTCGGGCCAAGTGCGATGTATGGCACCAGCACACCGAACTGCAGGTACGACCACTTCACCACGTCGAAGTACAGGTAATTGAAAAAGAGCCGGAAGTAGTTGCGCCGCACGTTGGCGAACAGCGCGTCCGCCACGGCCGGCGCGGCGCGGGTAGCGTCGTCTTCTGCATAGACCAGCTCCTTGCGGTAGGCGGCCTCCACCCGCTGGTTCTGGAATTCCAGGCCCGGCAGCCTGATGCCCACCACCGCCATCAGCACCGTGCCCGCCAGGGCGAAGCCGATGGCCACCCAGACCAGTGAATGGGAGACCGTCCCGACCCAGGGCAATTCGGTCACCTTCATGGACAGCATCCAGAGAATCGGCAAAAAGGCGATCAGTGTCATCACGCTGTTCATGAAGTCCACGCCCAGGCTTTCCATCAGCCGGGCGAAGCGCATCGTATCTTCCTGCACCCGCTGCGCTGCCCCTTCGATGGTGCGCAGCCGTTCCCAATGCGCCATGTAGTAGCTGTTCATCGCGGTGCGCCAGCGGAAGATGTAGTGCTTGATGAAGAAGTCCAGCAGGACGGCGATCGTGACGTAGACCATGGCGATCCGGCCGAACGTCATGAGTTGGCCCCAGAACTCGGGCAGCGTGACACTGCCGGGCTTGCCCAGCATTTTTTGCACGATGTCGTAGAAAGTGCCGAACCACTCGTTGATCTGCACGTCCAGGTTGACGCGATACCAGGTGGCCGCAAGGATCAGCAGCGTGCCCAGCAGAGACCATGGCAGCCAACGGCGGGAAAGAAAGAAAGAGCGAAACATCGAGGCAACCTATCTTTTTTGTGGTTGCGCCCATGGTAGCGGGAGCTCCCGTTTCGCGGGCGCTGGACCGGCTGCACAGCCGCACCAAAAAAAGAGCGGCCCGCGGGGCCGCTCTTCTGAAACCAAGGCTGCCTTCAGACCGGCAGCTTGTTGGCCACGTCGCTGAAGTCCTTGATGCGGTCGAAGTTCAGGTACTGGTAGACCTTGTCGCTTGCGGCGGTGAGCACGCCCATATCGACCATGTACTCGTCTTTGGTCGGGATCTTGCCGAGCTTGGAGCAGATCGACGCCAATTCGGCGCTCCCGAGATAGACGTTGCTGTTCTTGCCGAGCCGATTCGGGAAGTTGCGGGTCGAGGTGGAAAAGACAGTGGCGCCTTCCCGCACCTGCGCCTGGTTGCCCATGCAAAGCGAGCAGCCCGGCATCTCCATGCGTGCACCGGCAGAACCCAGCACGCCGTAATGGCCTTCCTCGCTCAGCTGGTGGGCGTCCATCTTGGTCGGCGGCGCCATCCACAATTTCACCGGAATGTCGCGC
>DATNCB010000033.1:0-6122 GCA_035571715.1 Ramlibacter sp. | reverse complement strand
TGCAACGAATACTGCGGCATCAACCATCACACGATGGTCGGACGCATCTACGTCAAATAAGGGAGGCGACATGTCCGCAACGATTCCGGTCCCGACGACCCCCCTTCACACCACCACCTACCGCACCTGCCCGCGTTCCGGCCTGCAGTTCGAGGCGCAGGCCGAAAAGCTGATGATCGCCAACGCGGTCATCGCCGTGGTCGTGCTCCTGGTCGGCGGCCTGCTGGCCATCGGCGTGGTGCTCACGCGCTGGCCGGCCGTCCATTGGCTGGCCGCCGACACCTTCTACATGGTGCTCACGGCCCACGGCATCGACATGCTGATCTTCTGGATCATCTTCTTCGAGATGGCGGTGTTGTATTTCTGTTCGTCCACGCTGTTGCGATGCCGCATCGCCACGCCGAACATCGCCTGGCTCGCGCTCGCCCTGATGGTGATCGGCGCGGTGACCAACAACGTCGCCGTGTTCCAGGGCGGCTCCAGCGTGATGATGACGTCGTACGTGCCCATGATGGCTTCGCCCGCGTTCTACCTCGGGCTGATCCTGTTCGCGGTCGGCGCGCTGATCGGCTGCTTCGTGTTCTTCGGCACGCTGGTGATCGCCAAGCGCGAGAAGACCTACCAGGGCTCGGTGCCGCTGGTGACTTTCGGCGCCATCACGGCTGCGATCATCGCGGTGTTCACCATCGCCTCGGGCGCGATCATCCTGATCCCGACGTTCCTGATGTCGGTCGGTATCGTCAAGCAGGTCGACCCGCTGGTCTACCGCACGATCTGGTGGGCGTTCGGCCACTCGTCGCAGCAGATCAATGTCGCGGCCCACATCTCGATCTGGTACGCGATCGCGGCGATCGCCTTCGGCGCGAAACCGATGTCCGAGCGCGTCAGCCGCGGCGCCTTCCTGCTGTACATCCTGTTCCTGCAGCTCGCGAGCGCGCACCACCTGCTGGCCGACCCCGGCCTGTCCACCGGCTGGAAGGTCGTCAACACCAGCTACTTCATGTACTTCGCGGTGCTGGCTTCGATGATCCACGGCTTGACGAT
The DNA here is from genome assembly GCA_035571715.1 of Ramlibacter sp. Lineage (GTDB taxonomy): Bacteria > Pseudomonadota > Gammaproteobacteria > Burkholderiales > Burkholderiaceae_C > Ramlibacter. The sequence goes on along the minus strand of DATNCB010000033.1, from coordinate 5,078 downwards.
TCCCGGCGCGATCGAAGTCGCGCAGCGGGCCAAGGGCTTCAACAAGACCCTGTTCGAGTGGCTGCGCAAGGCGCCCTGGGGCAACCCGGTGTTCTCGGGCATGTTCATCTCGCTGATCGGGTTCGGGTTCCTGGGCGGCATCTCGGGCGTGATGATGGGCACGGAACAGCTCAACATGCTGATCCACAACACCGTCTACGTGCCGGGCCACTTCCACGCCACTGTGGTGGTGGGCACGACGCTGTCGTTCATGGCCCTGACCTACTTCCTGATCCCGGTGCTGTTCCGCCGCGAGATGATCATGCCCGGCCTGGCGAGGATCCAGCCGTACCTGTTCGGCCTGTCGATGTACTTCTTCTGCCTGGTGATGATGGGCGCGGGCACCCTGGGCGTATCGCGCCGGCACTGGGATATGGCGCTCAGCGGCGCGGCCCTGGGCTACGAGTGGCCCGGTGCGGCGTACCTGATGATGGGCCTGGTGGGCATCGCCGGCGTGGCCGCGATTGCGGGCGGCGGTATCTACATCTTCATCACCGTCGGTTCGCTGCTGTGGGGCAAGAAGCTCGACACCGGCAAGGTGAGCTCGATGGGTACGCCGATTCCGCCGACCGCGCCCACCGCCGTGGCGCAGAGCTACGGCTCGGCCGGGTTCGCCGCGCCAGGCACCTTCATGCTGGCGATGGTGTTCCTGGTGGCGTTCGTGCTCTATTACTTCATCAACTGGAAGTACCTCGGGCAGCTGTGGGGCCTGAGCTGAACCAGGTCCACCCCATGAACACGACGACTTTGGGACGAACCGGCCGCGGCATTGCGGTCGCGCGCGACGTGCTCTCGCTGTTCAAGCTGCGCATCGGCACGCTGATCATGGTGACGGCGCTGGTCGGCCTGGCAGTGACGCCGGGCGCCGCACTGAGCCTGGGCCAGGTGCTGGTGCTGGCGCTGTCGGTGCTGGTCGCTTCGGCCAGCGCCGGCGCCTACAACCAGTACGCCGAGCACGACACCGACCGATTGATGGCGCGCACGCGCCGCCGCGCCTTTGTCACTGGCGCGCTGCCGCACCACCCGGCCTGGCTGTTGCTGATTGCCGCGATGCTGGCTGGCGCCGTCGCGGCGGCCTGGCTTGCGTTGAACGCCATGGCGGCGCTCTACACGTTCCTGGGCGCTTTCTTCTACGCGGTGGTCTACACCGTGTGGTTGAAGCGTCGCAGTGCGCTGAACATCGTCGTCGGCGGACTGGCCGGCAGTTTCGCGGTCATGGCCGGAGCGGCCGCCGTCGATCCCGTGCCGGGGCCCCTGCCCCTGCTGCTCGCCCTCGTGTTGTTCCTGTGGACGCCGCCGCATTTCTGGAGCCTGGCAATCGCTAACCGTGGCGACTACGAAGCGGCCGGGGTACCGATGCTGCCGGTGGTCGTCGGCACCGAGCGCGCGGCGTGGATCGTATTCGCCAGCACCCTGGCACTGGTGGCCGCGTCGCTCTTGCCGCTCGCCTTCGGCGCCGGCTGGGTCTACGCGATCGGTGCGGCCGGCGGCGGCGCGCATTTCGTGCACAAGTCGTGGCGGCTGGCCCGCCAGCCGAACCGCGCGACGGCAATGGGATCGTTTTTCGCTTCGCTGATCCAGTTGAGCGCCCTGCTCGTTGCCGCCACCATCGACGGTCTCCTGCGCTGAAGGGACGCAACGGCAGTACACGATGAGCCCGCGCATTCCAAGGCAGCTGCCCGGCATCGCCGCCGCGATGCTGGGCTTGGTCTTGGCGCTGCTGCCGGCGACACTGCGCGCGCAGCAGTCCGCGGCGCCCGCGCTCGATCAGACCGAAGCGATCCGCGCCAGCCAGGCGGTCATCGGCCAGCCGATCGGCGACTATGAACTGTTGAACCGCGACGGGCAGCCGGTGCGTCTGGCGTCATTTCGCGGCAAGCCCCTGCTGGTCAGCTTCATCTATACCGGCTGCTTCCAGGTGTGCCCGACCACGACGCGATCGCTGGACGAAACGGTGCGCTCCTTGCAGGGCCGCTTTGGCGACAACCTGTTCAACGTGGTCAGCATCGGCTTCAACCAGCCGGCCGACTCGCCGCAAGCGCTCAAGGCGTTTGCCGCGCAGCTGCGCCTTTCACGGCCGAACTGGGATTTCCTCAGCCCGCCGGCGGCGGTCGTAGGGCCGCTCACTCGCGACTTCGGTTTCCGCTACGAGGCGACGCCGGCCGGTTTCGACCACGTGCTGCAGGTCACGCTGGTCGATGCGCAAGGCCGCATCGCGCGCCAGGTTTACGGCGACAAGCCGGCCGCCGACGAGATCGGCGAGCCGTTGAAGCAAATGCTCTCCGGCGCACCGTTGCCGCCGCAAACGAAACTTGCCGATCTGATCGACCGCGTGCGCCTGCTGTGCACGGTGTACGACCCCAAGACCGGCAGCTACCGCGTCGATTACAGTCTGGCCATCGAAATTGCCGGAGGCCTGACCTTCATCCTCGCCATGGCCCTCTACATGCTCAACGAGTGGCTGGAGCGGCGTAAGGCACGCCGCGGCCGCGGCACGCCCGAAGGGCGCACCGCGTGAACCGCTTGATGCCCTGGATCGGCCAAGCCCTGCTCTATGGCGCGTTCGCCGTCTTCATCGGCGTTTTCTCGAGCTGGCCCGAGTATCGGGCGCTGCCGCCGAACCAGGCCCTGGTCAAGGTGAGCTTCATCCACCACGGCCAGCGCGTCGCCGATTGCCGGCCGTTCACGGCCGAAGAGTTGGCTAAGCTCGCGCCCAATATGCGTACGCCGATGAAGTGCGAACGCGAACGTTCCCCAGTCACGATCGAACTCGACCTGGATGGCGCCACGGTGTACCGGCACGTGGCTGCGCCTTCCGGGCTGTCGCGCGATGGCGCTTCATCGGTCTACCACCGCATCGCCGTCCCCGCCGGCGAACACCGATTTTCCGTGCGGCTGAAGGACAGCGCCTCGGCGCGCGACTTCACCCACACCCGCGACGCGACGTTGACGCTCAAGCCGGCCCAGGTGCTGGTCATCGACTTCGATGCGGAAAAAGGAGGGATCACCCTGTCATGAGCGCCTTGCCAGTTTCGCTTGCCGGGCCAGCTGCCCGCCGTCCGCTGCCGGCCGTCCAGTCCGCGGCCGACTACAGCTTCACCGTGCCGAGCGACGCGCGCCTGGCACTCGCGCGCGGCTGGCTGTGGCTGGGCCTGGCCGCATTGATCGGCTCGGGCCTGTTCTCGGTCCTGCTGGTGCTCTCGCGCACGCCCGGCATCAACCAGCTGCTGCCGATGCCGGACCTGTTTCATGTGGCGCTCGTGGTTCACGTGGATCTGTCGGTGCTGGTCTGGTTCATGGCGCTGGCGGGCATGCTGTGGAGCCTGAACGGTTCGGCGCGCCACATGGCCTGGGGCTGGTGCGGACTGGGACTGGCGGCGGCCGGCGCGCTGTCGATGGCGTTGGCACCCTTCACTGGCGGCGGCGAGGCGGTGATGGCCAATTACATCCCGATGTTCACCGCCCCGCTGTTCATCGCGGGCCTGCTGGCTTTCGCGGCCGGGGTCGGCCTGCTGGTGCTGCGCAGCCTGGCCAACGCGCCCCGGCTGGGATTGGAGTTCGGCGGGCGCGGCGCGCTGCGCTTCGGCCTGAACGCTGCCGCCGTTGCCACGGCCGTGGCCCTGCTTGCTTTCGGTTGGTCGTATGCCGTGCTGCCCGGCACCCTGAGCGGCAAGGCCTATTACGAAATCCTGTTCTGGGGCGGCGGCCATGCGTTGCAGTTCACCTGGACGCTGTTGATGCTGGTGGCCTGGCTGTGGCTGGCCGGCGCATGCGGCGCCCGAGTGCCACTCAGCCCGCGCGTCACGCTGTTGATGTTCGGCCTGGCCCTGGCCAGCGTGTTCATCACGCCCTATGCCTACCTCGCCTACGACATCGCTTCGGTGGAGCATCGCGCGCTGCTGACGTGGGCGATGCGCCTGGGCGGTGGCGTGTCCATCCTGCCGATCGGGCTGGCGGCGGTGTTCGGCCTGTTCGCCGCGCCGCCACTGGGCGCCGCCGCACGGCCCTTGCGCGCGGCGCTGCTCTCGTCGGTGCTGCTGTTTGCCGCGGGCGGGCTGATCGGCGTCTTCATCAGCGGCAGCAACGTACGCATTCCCGCGCACTACCACGGCTGCATCGTCGGTGTCACGCTGGCGCTGATGGGTGTGGTCTACAAGCTGCTGCCTGCGCTGGGCTACCGCGCGCCGCAGGGGCGCCTGGCCACCGGCCAGCCCTGGCTTTACGCCGTCGGCCAGTTCATGCACATCGTGGGTCTGGTGTGGTCGGGCGGCTACGGCGTGCAGCGCAAGGTAGCCGGCGCCGAGCAGGTTCTGCACAGCACCGCCGAGATCGCCGGCATGGGCCTGATGGGCCTGGGCGGCGCCATCGCCATCATCGGCGGGCTGCTCTTCGTGGTGGTGGTGCTGCGCGCCATGCGCGGTGCCAAGCTGCCATCCGGCACATTGCAAGCGGCCGGGTGATGAGGCAGTTGCAGGCGCTGCTGCAGTGGCTGTTCCTGCGCGTGGAAGCGGTGTTCAACCGCGCCTTCGGCGACCGGCTCAATCCGTTCTACCACGTGGGGGCGATTACCTTTTTCCTGTTCTGGGTGGTTGGCGCGACCGGCCTGTACCTGTACGCGTTTTTTGAAACCGGCGTCACCGAGGCCTATTCGTCGGTCGAGGCCCTGACGCAGGGCCAGTGGTTCGCCGGAGGCATCCTGCGCAGCATGCATCGCTACGCGTCGGACGCCATGGTCGTCACGATGCTCATCCACCTGCTGCGGCATTTCGCCTTCGATCGCTTTCACGGCTTTCGCTGGTTCGCCTGGGTCACCGGGGTGGCTTTGATCTGGCTGGTCTACGTCTCGGGCATCAACGGCTACATGCTGCCCTGGGACCGGCTGGCGCAGTTCGTCATCATCACCAGCTTCGAATGGCTGGACTGGCTGCCCAGCTTCGGCGGCACGCTGATGCGCAATTTCGTGCACGCCAACAGCGTCGGCGATCGCTTCTTCTCGCTGCTGTCGTTCATGCACATCGGATTGCCGCTGCTGGTGCTGC
>DATNCB010000032.1:0-4097 GCA_035571715.1 Ramlibacter sp. | reverse complement strand
GTGACCCCGACCAGGCCCATCGCCATGCCGACGGGCACGCGCAATAGCATCAAGATGAACAGAACCACGAAACCCAGGACCGCGATGGCGTCAGTGCTCATGTGCTCATTCGGTTTTGTGTTCTTCGGGGTGCTCCTCCCGAAGCGCTTCCGGCTTGAAGACCAGGCGCCAGGTGCGGATCGCGATCAGCACCACGGCCGACACGTCGCCGGCCCAGGCGATCGCGTAGAACGGCCAGGTCGGGATGTTCAGGTCGTAGGTGAGCACGTGGTCCACGTAGGTGCCGCGCACCTTGTCGAACAGCATGGCGGTCTGCACGGTCACCACGAACAGCAGCACCAGCGTGGCGAACACGTCGATGGCGCGCTTCTGGCGCGGCCCCGCCGCACTCCAGATCAGGTCCACCGTGATATGCCCGCCCCGGTAGCTGGTGGCCGCGATGCCCCAGAAGATCAGGATGCCCAGAAACATGCGGCCAAAATCGTAGGCGTCGGGGATCGAGGTGCTGAAGAACTTGCGCAGCACCACCGCCACGAAAATGTTCAGCGCGACCAGGCCGACGAACATCGCCGCCAGCCACTCGATCGAGCTGATCATGCGGTCGGCGAGGTTCTTCTTTTTCATGCAAGCCTGTTGCGACACCGTTCGGCCCAAACCGCGGCCGAACGGTAAACGGCTTTTACAGCGCCGCTTTGTACTTGGCCAGGCTCCCCTTGAGCGAGTCCATCACCTTCTTCGGATCCTGGCCGGCCTTCTTGACGCCTTCGCCCCATTGCGCTTCGCCGGGCGCGACCGCCTGACGCCACGCGTTGAGCTGGTCGGTCGTGAGCTTGTAGACCTCATGGCCGGGGATCGCCGCCAGCTTGGCGTGACCGCCGAACTCGAAGTCGGCCCACGGCGTGGCGACCTTCTCGGCCCACTCGGTGGTGCAGTGGTCGTCGATCACTTTCTTCTGGCCGGCCGACATGCTGTCGTACTTGGCCTGGTTCATGACCCACACGAAGGGCGTGACATAAAGCGGCACGTCCATGTGATAGCTCACCACCTTGTCGATGCCGAACAGGCTGATCGAGCCCCAGGGGAAAGTGATCGCGTCGGCCACGCCACGTTCGAGCATGTCGCGCGCTTCCGGCGCCGACGACTGCACGTTGGTGCCACCCAGCGCCGTCACCATCTGTCCGATGGTGCTGGTGGCCGGGCGGATCTTCATGCCCTTGATCTCGGTGGGCAGCGTGATCTTCTTGCGCGCATGGAAAGTCCCCGGATCGTGGACAAACGCAAAGCAGACTTTCACGTCCTTCATTTCCTGCGCCGCGTACTGCTTGTACCAGGCGTCGATGGCGGCGGTGCCGCCCTTGCCGTTGGCAAACAGGAATGGCAGCGAAGCGCCCGCCATGATGGGAAAGCGCCCCGGCTGGTAGCCTGGGTTGACGTAAGCGAAATCGGTGATGCCGTCACGCGCCATGTCGTAATGGTCGAACGCCTTGCCCAGCTGCTCGGACGGGAACAGTGTTCCGGAGAGAGTCCCGTTCGAGGCCTTCTTGATGTCGTCGACCCAGGCCTGCAGGCTGGGGTTCAGGGGATGCTGGGCCGGCACCCAGCTGGAAAGCTTGAGTGCGATCGGTTTGTCCTGGGCCTGCGACGGAGCCGCGGCAAGCGCCAGTGCGGCGGCCAACGCGGCGACCGTGAGCGTGAAGGTGGAACGGACGTTATGCATGGTCTCCTCGTGATGTGTTGGGGAACAGTTACTTTTTATAAGAATTGGACCGCGCCCGCCATCAGGCTTTCCCTTGGCTGGTGGGACGCCGCATCCAGCGAATCGGCTGGGCCTTGATCGGGCGCGCGGGCGCGCCGTGCTGCACCAGTGTCGCATCCAGCGCCTTGCCGGCGTCGTCGGCCAGCGCCGCTTGCCGCGCAGCCGCGACGGCTTTCGCGGCGGCGGCAGCCGATGGGCCGTGTGCCAGGTAATCCAGCACGTGCAGCAGGTTTTCCTTGCCGCGCTCGTTGGTCGTGCCATAGCCCTTGATCAGGCGGCCGCACAAGGCAATCTCGTGGCCAAGCTGCCAGTCGCGCCGGCTGCCCTCGATCACGCCGGCCAGCCATCTGACAATCATCGCCTGTTCATTGGCATAGCGGCTGCCGCGCACGCGCAACCATTTCATTGCCGCCAGCGCCCGCAGGCCCAGCATGCCGGTGACCGAGTGCGTCCCGATTTCCAGCGGCAGCGCCCAGGGCAGCTTGCCGGCGGCGACCCGCTTGCGGTCCCAGCCCAGCACGCGCTGCGCGAGCCGCGGCGGCAACAGGGCCGCGAACTCGCTCGCGCCCGGCTTGAAGTAGTCGTACACGCGCAGCAGGTCGTCGTCGCCGGCCTTCACCTCGCCCTTGACGCGCTGCCAGCGGCTCGCGCGGCTTTTCAGGTCGGCCACGCGCACGATGTCGTCGAACGCCATCCACAGCGCCAGCCAGCGCGCCATTTCGCGTGTGGTGGCGAAGCCGTGCGCGCCGGCGGGATCGGCCGCGCGTTCGGCCGCCAGTACATCGCGCAGCCGCTTGAGGTACAGCTCGGCGTACGCTGCGCCCTGGTACTCCAGCATGCGGGCGTGGCCGAGGGCCAGCATGTCGCGGACTTGCGGCGGGAAATCATCAAAGGTTGCCATTGCGGGCTTGACCCGCAATCCATCCTGGCGCGCCACCGTGGATCCCGGATCTAGTTCGGGATGACAGCCCTGCACGACCTCGTAAGCCCGCGCGAAGCCGCGCAGACTCGCTTCAGCCGCCTTGCCGCCGCCGGTGCGCACCACATTTTCGTAGTCTTCCTGCTCGAACGGGAACAGCCCGCTGCCCGCGATCGCGCCCAGCATGACGGCGCTGACCACCGTGCCGGCCTCTTTCGCCACCGTGCCCATGTCGAAGACGTGGTGCTCGCGGCTGAATGCCTTCACGACGCCGATCAGGTCGGCGCTATCGCTGCGGCCGTCGCCCAGTTGCATGCGTTCCTGCGTGGTGAGCGCGCGCGCGGATGACGTGATCACCGCGGTGCGATCCGGCGAACTCATGCCGCTGGCGATCTGGCGCGCGGTCTCCAGCAGTTCCGAGGAAACGATCGCATCGAGCGCCGCGGGCACCGGATTGAGGCTGAACACCGGCCGCTTGCCTTGCAGTTGCGCCAGCGGAACGGGGAATACCTCGATGTAATAGGTGGTGGCGCCGGTGCGCTGGGCGACGCCGGGGATCGACGTGCTCTGGCACGCATAGCCGGCATGACGCGCGATGTCGACCAGCCACTCGGTCAGCACGCCGCCGCCTTCGCCGCCGAGGGCGCAGATCAGCAGGGTAATGGGCCTCGATGGGGTCATTGTCAGTTTGCCCGCAATGTCCGCACGACGGCGCCGCGCAAGCCGGCCAGCACGCGTTCGTGCCACTTGGGGTTCTGGATCACCTCGGCGCGATAGAACGAGGGGCACAGCGTGGCGGCCTGCGCGTTCTCGCCGCACAACCCGCAACCGACGCAGCCGTCGATCACGGTGGCGACCGGGTCGACCTTCAGCGGATCGGGGTTGTCCTTGATCGTCAGGGTCGGACAGCCCGACAGGCGGATGCACGCATGGTCGCCGGTGCACACGTCTTCGTCCACGCCGTACTTCACCCGCACCACCCGCTTGCCGCCCTTGAGCAGCTTGGCGATCCAGGGCTTGATGCGGCGCTGGCGCTCGAGCTGGCATTCGCCTTCCGCGACGATCACCTTCAGGCCGTTGAAGTCGCTGTTGAAAGCCTCCTTGAGCGTCGCGCGCATCTTGTCCACGTGGTAGCTGTGCACGGTGCGCAGCCATTGCACGCCGAGTCCCTGCAACGTCGACTCGATGGTCGTGTTGGTATGCGTCAGGCTGAGCATCTTGTCGTCGGCCATTTCCTTGGCCGCATCTCCCGGGGTGGAGATCAGGTTCTGCGTTCCGGTTGCGGCCGAATAGCCGTTCTTGAAAATCAGCAGCACCGCGTCGTCCTGGTTGAACAGCGCGCTCTGCACGCCCGTGAGCAGGCCGTTGTGCCAGAAGCCGCCGTCGCCCATGATCGACAAGGTGCGCCGCTGCATCACCGGC